>JBAWXY010000194.1:0-4107 GCA_037143835.1 Bacteroidota bacterium | reverse complement strand
TGAAGCCATCTTCCGGAGTAGTACTTGTTGATGGAAAGGATATTCAGAAGTGCAGAAAAGAACTCCGGAGCATGCTTGGTTATCTTCCACAAGACTTCAGGTTTTTTACTTCACTTAAAACATGGGAATTCCTCGATTATTCAGGATCGCTTGCCGGACTGAAAAACAAAAAAGAGAGAATTGCTGAAGTTGACAGGTTGCTTGATCAGGTTGGACTACTTGAGGTACGCGACAGGCAGGCCAATAGGTTATCCGGCGGTATGAAAAGACGATTAGGTATTGCACAGGCACTCATCGGAAATCCAAAAATCATAGTGGTAGATGAGCCAACAACCGGACTGGATCCTGATGAAAGAATAAGATTCAGAAATATTCTGTCGCAACTGAGTCAGCATGATGTTACAATAATTCTCTCCACACATATTGTTGGTGATATATCATCTACCTGCCAGGGTATGGCGCTGCTTAACAAAGGGGAACTGGTCTTTTCCGGCTCACCGGAAAACCTGATAAAACACGCTGAAGGTCATGTATTTAAGCTTAATCTTAATCCGTATGAATATGAAATGGTTAAGGAACGCTATAATGTGATCTCTACGATTCCTGTTGAAGCAGGATGGGAGGTGCAGATCGTCTCTGATGATCCTCCGGAATATAGTTCAACAAGTATTATCCCGGATATTGAACATGCTTATGTATATTATATGGAGCATAAGTTACATACCGATATCACTGACTAACAACAAAATACGATTATGGCATTTCTTCATAACATAAGAACGGTTGCGCAATATGAAGCAAAAACATTGAGGAGAAGCTGGTTTTTCAGGCTTTTCTCTTTAGGGGCTCTGTTTATTTTTACTTTTATGAATATCGGTCTTTTCTCACCCATCGGTGATGAGCAGTGGGCACTGATATCTATCTCTTCTTCGGTACCTCTTATTAATCTCTACATTCTCAATATTGCACAGGCTATTGTTGTCATTTTTCTTGCAGCCGACTTTCTGAAAAGAGACAAGAAACTGGATACCAACGAAGTCCTGTACACCAGGTCAATGTCAAATTTTGAATATGTTATCGGAAAGACGTGGGGAATCCTGCGCCTTTTTCTTGGGCTTGATATACTGATACTTGCCATTGGCCTTCTCATGAACATCATTTCAAAAAGTATGTCAATTGATTTCATGGCATATATCGCTTACCTTCTTATTATATGTGTTCCGACAATTGTGTTCAGCCTCGGGCTCGCTTTCGTTCTAATGTCTCTGATCAGAAACCAAGCAATAACATTCCTGATACTTCTGGGAATGGCGGCCCTTAATATGTTCTACCTCTGGTTCAGAATGGGATCGATTTTCGACTATATGGCTTTCGGAGTTCCTGTTTTCAAATCGGGAGTCATCGGTTTTGACAATCTTGGTTTTATTATTAACCAGAGGCTCCTTTACTTCTTTCTCGGACTGGCACTTGTTCTGGCAACAGTATTGTTATTCAAGCGATTGCCTCAATCTAAATTACACAGAAGTCTGACTATTGTTTTTCTGTCCGTTTTTCTTGCAGGTGCAGGAATCTGTGGGTTTAATACATATACTGTTTACAGGAATGGCATTAAAGATAAAAATATGGTTATTGAAACCAACAGGCAGTTTGAAAATAAAAATTTTGCAAGAATAACTGATGCCTCAATAGATTTTATTCATAAAGGAGAATCGTTTGAAGCCTCTGCAGATATTAAAATAATAAATGATAACAAGGAACCTCTTGATCGTTACCTCTTTTCTCTTAATCCATCATTGAATGTTCTGAAGATCTCCACTGCTGGTAAGGATCTGAATTTCACAAAAACAAATCACATTATTGAAATAGATCCCGGAAAAATTCTTAATCCCGGACAAAATGACAGTGTAGTGATTTCCTATTTGGGAACCATCAATGAATCGTTCTGTTACCCTAATTACAGTGATAATATTAAAGAGACTCCTTATAGGATCGCTATGCTAAACGTTAATAAACGGCAAGCTTTCCTGAAAGAAAACTATGTCCTTTTAACTCCCGAAACTCACTGGTATCCTGTCACAGCTCTTAACTATTATCCTTCTAACCCTGCCCGAATTAAAATTGATTTCACAAATTACAGGCTTCGTGTCAAAACGGAAAATGGACTTACTGCAGTTTCACAGGGAAGGATGAAAGCAGAAGAAGGATATAATATTTTCTTACCGGATAGTCCCCTGACCGGACTTACCCTTGCAATTGGCAACTATCAATCGGATACCCTTAAAGTTGATTCTGTAGAGTACATAAGTTATCATTTCCCAGGGAATAACTACTACAAAAAGGATCTGTCTGAGATTAAAGATACCTTATCAAATCTGGTTTCAGGGATTATGAGAGAACTTGAAACGAATTTCTCCACCAAATATCCATTTAAAACTTTGAGCCTTGTTGAGGTACCGGTTCAGTTCTATTCTTATCCGAAAAAAAACACCCAGACGAGGGCTGAGGTTCAACCCTCAATGGTTCTGCTTCCTGAAAAACTCTCGACTCTTCAGAATGCAGGTTTCTATAAACAATTCACCCGGCAGAAAAAAAGAATGGCCCGGAACAATCAGGTTATTACAGATAAAGAATTGCAGGTCAGGTTATTTAATACTTTTATAAGGAACACATTTATCAGCGGAGAAAACTTCAGGTATGTTAACGGGGTTGCTTCCAATGAACCAACAAGGTATCGACTAGGACCCAGTTTCTATTTCTTTAAAAATAATTTTTTCTCCTCAGAGTACCCTGTAATTAATGCTGTTTTTGAATCACATCTTCAGCAATTAGCGCAGGTGGGGCCTCGTGTAGGTTTCCAGGCAATGCTTGGCACTCTTGCCGATAACGATAAAGCTAACCTCATCCTGAAGGAAATAAGTTTTAAGGATCTTCTTGCAAAAAATCCAATTGGCGATACAATCAGAACTGTATTAACTGTAAAAGGTGACTGGCTCTTTAATCTTTTAAGATCAAAAGCAGGTATTGAAGATTTTAAGACATGGTTCTCAGAATATATAGATGATCATCGTTTTAAAAGTGTTGATATTCAACAATTCAATAATGATGTTAAAGAGAGATTCGGATTTGACTTCTATCCTTATCTGAAAAATTGGTTTACCGGGAAAGAACAACCGGGATTCCTTATCACCAATTTAGTGGCGAACGAGATTATTGTTGGAGAAAGATCGAGATACCAAGTGACATTTATTGCTTCAAACTCTGAACCTGTTGCCGGACTGTTTAATGTTTCCTTTCGTACTGGAGGGGCTGGTCGTGGGGCACAGCAGATGATGAGTATGATGACACAAGGCGGAGGCGGTGGAGGAGGCAGGTTCACCATTTCAATGCAGGGTCGCGGAATGGAAGCTGCGGATATTTCCAAAATAATACTTATGGGTCCTCGCGAGTCAAAAAAAATAGGAATTGTTCTCGATGCCCAACCAAGGGCTATGATGATAAATACACTTTTTTCTAAAAACATACCCGATGAAATCAACATGCCGATCAGTGATATAGTAAAAGCAAAAAGTAACACAAAAGAGTTTTCAGGAGAAGAAACTCTTTCATCCATGCCACCCTTCTCTGATCCTTCAGAGATAATAGTTGATAATGAAGATGAGGGTTTTATCACCAGCAAACAAAACACTGTTAGTCCTCTTAAAAGGCTTCTCGGTATTGCAAACAAAGAGGGGAAAACTTATATGCAGATCAGTCAAAGGAATATTCCGGAATACTGGCAGCCTGTTGTACTTTCATCATACTATGGAAAGTATATACTATCTGCTGTTTACACACGGGGAGGTACAGGTGATAAAACCGTTTCATGGACGACGATCATTAAAGAACCCGGGTATTATGACATCTATACCTATATCGGTAAGGTTGCAGACAGAATGATGGTACGAACAGGAGGAGGCCCGGGTGGACAAGGAGGTCAGAGAGGTCCTGGAGGACCAGGAGGTCAGGGAGCTCAGGCAGGACCAGGGGGAAATCAGCAGGCAGAAAGTCAATACAAGGATATGCATTATAAAATATATCACGATGAAGGTATTGAGGAGATCACTCTTG
>JBAWXY010000193.1:0-4136 GCA_037143835.1 Bacteroidota bacterium | reverse complement strand
CCAGATTTATTATGTTATTAAAATTTACTATCTTTGCACCTTAAATCGAAATGGTATATCCAGGCAGGTAAATGGAAAGCAGGAAGGTATTATTCATTTCACAAGAGATCACTCCATATTTAAGTGAGACGCAGTTATCGAAGATCGGAAGATTTCTCCCGCAAGGCATTCAGGAAAAGGGCAAAGAGATCCGGACTTTCATGCCAAGGTATGGCTGTATTAACGAGCGAAGAAATCAGCTTCATGAAGTTATACGGCTTTCGGGTATGAATCTTATTATAGACGATACCGATCATCCGCTTATAATTAAAGTTGCATCAATACAATCGGCCCGTATGCAGGTCTATTTTATTGATAATGACGATTATTTCCTGAGAAAATATATTATAAGCGATGCTTTTGGACGCGAATTTGAAGATAATGATGAACGGGCTTTATTCTTTGCCCGTGGCGTAATTGAAACGGTTAAGAAACTGCGATGGGCTCCTGATATTGTTCATTGCCACGGATGGATGTCAGCCCTGGTCCCGGTTTATCTCAGGAGTATCTACAATGATGATCCCCTGTTCAATAATTACAAAATAATCTATTCGGTTTACAATAATGATTTCAAAACACCGTTTAGATCAACATTCGTCGATAAACTGCGTTTCGACGGAATAGATGGGGAAAACCTTAAAATGATTAAAAACCCCGATTTTGTTAGTGTCTCAAAACTGGCTATTAAATATTCTGACGGGATCATTATCGGAAGTGAAGATATAAACGAGGAATTGACCAAATACATTAGTACAGTTAACAAACCGGTTCTTACATTCAAGGATGAGACCGAATATATTGATGCCTATAATGATTTTTATGACAAGCTATTATCATAGTTCCATACTCCCCTGCAGATTTATTTCTGTTTCTCATCAACTTTTTAAAATTATCCGACTGACACTTTTTGCACTGGCAGCTTTTTTTGTGATTTCATGTGAGGAGGGGCCAACAAAAATTGGAGAAGGCCTGCTACCGGAAAGTGATTTTGTCACAATAAAATCCATTGATACCTTAAGCACACGGTCTTATACCATGTATGACGATTCAGCCCGTACAGATAATCCTGCAGTTTCTTACCTCGGACAAATCTATGATCCCTATTTTGGCACAACTACGGCAGAGTTTGTTACGCAGATAAGACTCAAACCTATATGGGATGGCAAACCATTTACGATAGATTCCGTGAGGTTAATTCTGCATCTGTTGAGTGTTAAGGGAGGATCAGACGTGAAACATACTCTTAGACTTTCGGAGATAGCCGGGCAGATTTATACCGATGCTGCTTATTATTCAAACAAGTCTGTAGATACAACAGATTATGCTGTTAATGTTGAACTTCCACTACTGAAACCCGATACAATAAACGATATTGTTATAAATGTGCCTAATGAATTCGGGAATTATCTTTTACGCGACACTACAAAATTATTTTACAGCAATACGAAACCTGATTTCAGATCTTTTTTCAAAGGGCTTTACTTCCGGATTTCCTCCGGCTCTGACCCTCTGATGGTTTCCTTATATCTTGAGCCGCCGGATCTTAGTTACAGTCTACATTCAACATACCAAAACGCTTTTGTATTATACATGCATAATGAGGTTGATGTTCAGAAAGAATTCTATTTCATCCTGGATGCAACGAACAGGAATGCATCCTTTAACAGATTTTCACATGATTTTAATACTGCCGCACCGGAGAAAAAGATTGAACATATAAATGATGGATACAGAGACACTCTCTCGTACCTGCAGTACCTTAACGGAGTATATACAAAAATAACATTGCCGGGTCTCGAAACTCTTAAAAACAATCCCGTTTTTGACAATATTGCAGTTAATAAAGCACGTCTGACCGTTCCGGTATATTTCGATGGTGATCTTTATAAAGCATCTACAGTTCCGCCTCAATTGGTTCTCAGGTATAAAACAAAAAGCGGATCCAAATATGATGTTCCTGATTTTTCAATAGGTTATTCATCGACTTACGGTTATTCTTCATTTTTTGATGGATCTCTAGACACTGCCGGGAAAGCGTACAATTTTAACATTCCTGCTTTTGTTCAGAGGTATCTCGAAGATGCCACAGGTGATATCAAACCGGAACTGGAATTATTCCAGGGGTCAGGAACAAGGAATGTCATCCTGAAGGCCAATAACAGCAAAACTCCGGTTAAATTCGAATTTACCTATACCAAGTTCTAGTTTTTGTGAACCAAAATAGCTACTTTCGTGCCTGATGTTCTAAAACTTGTTCATTATGTGTGGAATTATTGGCTATATCGGTTCTAAACCAGCCCGTGAAATAATCATTAATGGTCTTAAACGACTTGAGTACCGGGGATATGACTCTGCCGGAATGGCTCTCGTGAATGGCGAGACCAGGATCTTCAAATGTGCAGGCAGGGTGAAAGATCTTGAGGCGATGATTAACAAAACGAGTTTTAATGGTACAACAGGAATGGGTCACACCCGGTGGGCCACTCATGGCGAACCCAACGAATTGAATGCCCACCCTCAGATCTCATATAAAGGCAACTTTGTCGTTGTTCATAATGGCATTATTGAGAATTATTCACCCCTCAAAAAGCACCTTGAGAGCAGAGGTATAATATTTACAAGCCAGACCGATACCGAAGTTCTTGCAAACCTGATTGAGCACCTTTATCTCGAAGGCGACCTGACAGCTGAACAGGCAATTACGCTGGCTCTTAACAGGGTTGAAGGGGCGTATGGGCTGGTTATAATCTGCACACAGGAATCCGACAAACTATTTGCTGCTAAAAAGGGTAGTCCGCTTGTTATAGGGGTTGGAGAGGGAGAAAATTTTATCGCTTCCGATGCAACGCCTATTGTCGAATATACCCAGAGGGTCATCTATCTGAATGACGATGATATTGCCATTATTAAGAAAGATGAGCTTATCCTCAAAACAATAAGAAGTGAAAAGATTCAACCAGTTGTTAAAGAACTGGATCTTAAGATCGGGGAGATCGACAAAGAGGGTTTTGCTCATTTCATGCTGAAAGAAATTTTTGAGCAGCCCAGGGCAATTCACGATACCTTCAGGGGCAGAGTATTGCCCGATTGCTCAAGTGTGATGCTTGGTGGACTCCACAATGTGATGGAATTATTGTCCCAGTCCGAAAGAATAATAATAATCGCCTGCGGTACTTCCTGGCATGCAGGACTGCTTGGTGAGTATATTTTTGAGGAATACACCCGGATTCCTGTTGAGGTGGAATACGCTTCCGAATTCCGGTACAGAAATCCGATAATTAAAAAAGGAGATATTGTAATCGCAATAAGCCAGAGCGGCGAAACTGCCGATACTCTTGCAGCTGTTAAACTTGCAAGAGAGAAAGGGGCAAAAGTCATCGGTATATGCAATGTTGTCGGCAGCAGCATTCCGCGCGAAACAGATGCAGGTGTTTATACTCATGCCGGACCGGAGATTGGTGTTGCTTCTACAAAAGCATTTACAACTCAGGTTACCGTGCTGGCAATGATGGCATTTGAGATCGGACATAAGAAGGGAATTCTTTCCGACACAGTATACAAAGAGCTGATAACTGAACTGGTATCAATTCCCGGAAAAATTGAGAAAGCGCTTAAAGTTAATGACCAGGCCCTTGAACTTGCCAAAGTCTTTCAAAACACACACAATGCCCTTTATCTCGGAAGAGGATATCTCTTCCCGGTCGCACTTGAAGGAGCTCTTAAGTTGAAGGAGATATCATATATCCATGCCGAGGGCTATCCTGCCGCTGAAATGAAACATGGCCCCATTGCCCTTATTGATGAGAATATGCCTGTTGTTGTTGTTGCTACAAAAGATGACACTTATGAGAAGATCATCAGTAACATACAGGAGATAAAGGCGAGAAAAGGAAATGTAATTGCCATTGTCTCCGAAGGGGATGAAATAATCAGGAAAATGGCTGACTATGTTCTTGAAGTTCCCGAAACACTCCCGGCATTATCGGGACTGCTTGCAGTAATTCCCCTTCAATTGCTTTCATATCATATTGCAGTTTTAAGAGGTTGTAATGTTGACCAGCCAAGGAACCTTGCAAAGTCTGTAACTGTCGAATAAA
>JBAWXY010000192.1:0-4178 GCA_037143835.1 Bacteroidota bacterium | reverse complement strand
AATTGCGGATTTCTTTGCACATGATTGTAACTCACGACTTCATCATGGAAATCCTCTCATATGGTGATACCGTTGCTATCATTTCTCCAAAGAGCCTTATTAACGAAATTGTAACAATTCATCAAAATGCCATCTCCAATATTAAACAGCATGAAGTTTTATAGCGTTGACGTTGAAACAGCTAATCCTGATCAATCTTCGATCTGCCAGATAGGAATAGGGGTGTTTGAGAATGGAACCCTGATTGATACCTGGAAATCGTATATTGATCCTCATGACTATTTTCACTGGAGATTCATAGAGATTCATGGGATCACACAAAAGATGGTTAAAAGAAAGCCTTCTTTCCCAAAAGTTTTCCCTCTGTTAAGAAATATGTTTGAGGATAACATCGTAGTGCATCATTCCCCTTTTGACCGGATTGCGTTTCAAAAGGCTTTTATTAGGCATGACTTAGATCCTTTCGAAGTACAATGGCTGGATTCTGTTAAAGTAGCCAGGCATACCTGGGAAGAATTTGCTGAAGGAGGATACAATCTTGCTCATCTTGCTTATCAGCTCGACATTCAGTTTCAGCATCACGATGCCCTTGAAGATGCTGTAGCTGCCGGCAAAGTAGTACTTGCCGCTTGCCGTAAATCCCACTTGACAGTTCGGGATTACCTGGACTTGTTTTCAAATCACTGACAATTGTATTATTTTTTTTTCGACCACGACATCTTTTGGCGTGCTGGCCTTGTAATTTTGGGCGAAATGAGATTGATATGAAAAATAAGGCAGATGAAACAAAACATGTACAGGATGTTTTTGAACTTCTTGAGTATATGTATAACCTTGGTATTGAAAGAAAAGAAAAAACTATTACTACTGCTGAACTCCTTGATAAGTTCAACGAAATCATTTCAATTAATCACTTCCCATTCGTTGGAAAGGTAATTGAAATTGGACTTGGTGCTGAGGATAATTTTATGTTGTGTTACTTGTTTTGGAAATATCTTAATGGAATATATAGCGTTGATCTTGAAACTGCTGTTAATGGAATATTTGACACGGTACACAAGCGATTTGCATACCGTAAAGAAATCCTTCAAAACTCGCATCCATTGATTGACAAAGGTCTTGTGATGCTTGAATTGAAAACTCCTTTAAGTGACACGACACTTAGGTTAGAAAACAAAACCTTGCAATTATTGACAACCCGGGATCTTGAACCTTTTATTATGATAAAGAAGAAGGATAACGTGATTCTTCCTTCAGATATCCATCAAAAAAAGCTGGTTTTTAATTCATTAGAAACTGATCATTTGCGAAAATTGAATCATGCCTTTCAAGATGAAAATTTTCATGCTATTCAAAACAGGTTGGTACAAAAAGGTCTCCCTACCGGTTTCACTGTATTATTCTATGGCGACCCTGGCACCGGTAAAACAGAATCGGTTTACCAGTTGGCGCGCCAGACCAGCCGTGAAATCATGCAGGTTAACCTCAGCGAATCAAAAACCAAATGGTTTGGCGAAAGTGAACGGATGGCCGGAAAAATTTTCACTGATTACTATTCGTATTCTAAAGATTGCAGAATGCAGCCAATTCTTTTAGTCAATGAAGCCGATGGACTCTTTTCAAGGCGTAAAGAAGCCGGGGCCTCATCGGTTGACCAAACCGAAAATACGATCCAGAATATCTTTCTGCAGGCACTTGAGACTTTTTCAGGCATATTAATCGCGACAACAAACATGGCCGGCAACTTTGACTATGCCTTTGAACGCCGGTTTTTGTATAAAATCAAATTCACCAAACCAGATTTGACGGGAAGGGCCCAGATCTGGAAAATTAAACTCCCTATTCTCAACAGGAAGGAACATGCATGGCTGGCCGAAGAATATGATTTCACCGGCGCCCAGATCGACAATATTATTCGCAAACTTGAAATTACTTCAATTCTTGAAGGAGGTACTCCGACTTTCTCACAGGTTCTTTCCAGTTGCAATGAAGAACTGATTGAAAAAGCGCATTACCGTAAAATAGGATTCCGGGCATGAATGCTCATTTAAATTCAAAAACATGAAAGAAAATAAGCCACTTTCAGAGGATCTACAACAAATCCTGAATTCAGTGGAAGTACAGAATTTTTTAAAGGCAGTTGAACAGTTTAATGAGTTGCAAAGAGCGGAAGATATAGATGTTAAAGAGTTTATAAACCAATCTTGCTTCAGCTTGACCGAATTGTATTACAGAGGGAGGCTTTTGCCTGAGTTTCCCCTGAAATATTCAAGTACCGACGATTATCGCCCTAATTTATTGAGTTGGGAATATGCAAACACCATTGATAAATTGGAAGACCTACAAATGTATTATGCAATCAAACCTTATCCTGCTTATAAATCGAAAGAGGCTCCATCGGTTATAAAAAGATCCTTGAGCAATGATTTATCGGATATTGTTTTTGATGTTAACATTTGCTTGGGTTTAATGTCGGAAGGTACCGATAAAGCAGTAGAACAAGCCTTATTCGTTTTTAAAGTAAAGTTCGACTGTCTCTTAGGTATTTTATGTCTTGAGGTGATTCGAGTTCTACAGTATATAAAGTTTTGGGTATTGCCTGGGATAAAAGACACTACCGATGGTACAGTTTTACCAAGCAAATTTGACAACTTTCGTGTAGATTCAATTGGCTGAAATTTAATCACTTAACATCTGAAAAGATTATGAATAAATATGAGAAGTTGTTTTTGAAACAGGCCCGCTTAGGTTATTCGAAATTCTTAAATCATTACCATCGTAAAAGCCAGGAAGAGGATTTACGTGATCGTAAACATGCTCTCAATAAAGAGTTTGTATTTTCGGCAGAGAATGTCAAACGCCTATCACATATAAATATGCTATTGGCCGACAAATCCAAAGCTGCATATGAAATGGCCGAAAAGCTGGAGAACTATATTTTACCAGTAATGAAAGATCCTGATACATTCATTTCCGACTATGAAATAGAGTTTGAAGTATGTTTTTTTGCTGAAAACAAATATTCTCACGTCCCTGATTTGCAAGGCAATCCGTTTTTTGAATGTCAACCCATATGGTTTTCAAAAGCCGACAGGAAAGAATCCGAATCTAAAGAGCACAAAGACTGGCTATTCAATACAGATCATACCGAAGTAATCGAGGAAGGGCACCCATTATACAGCTTTCGGCACAGCTATTTGTTTCATGATTTAATAGATCATACCATACTTTCCTACCAGGATATTGCCGATATCGAAGACATCTGGATCGAAGTCGTCCTTACCGTTCAAAATTTTCAGGAAATACCAGGTTCGGAAATAAATGACTAATTTGTCTTTGTGAATCGATATCCTCAAAGACATATAAATTTGTACATTTGGCACAGAAACATTGATAAAATCGAATAACAGTAAAATCTAAAACTATGGATAGTTATCTTGACAAGGAATTAGATGTTCATTTTAAAAGCATTCAACCTCAATTGCATTGGTTACCTTGGGTTGGAAAAAATTATTTGAATTCACCACAAGGAAAAAGACTCTTACTTCTCGGGGAAAGTCATTATGTACCAGATGTACCAGACGATGAAGATGAATCAGGATATCTTAAAGATACATGGACTCGTGATTTTATTAGAAAAGAGGGTTTAAAGCAGCCTCCCTGGTATATGGGTAATCCAATTAACCCACTTATTAGAAATACTGAGAAAGCTATTATGAATAGTGATATTATTACAGATGATAGTAAGATAAAAATTTGGCAATCAGTATCCTTTTACAACTTGGTTCAGAAACTTTTATTGTCACGAAAAGGAGAGCATAGGCCAATAGATGAAGACTATGATCAAGGCTGGGATGTCTTTTTTCAGGTTGTTAATATTCTTAAACCTGATACATGCATTGTGCTTGGTAAGTCTAGCTGTGGAAGATTGGGATATTATTTAAATAATAATGAAACTGGGTGGGATAGAACGATTTCCGAATTTTATTCGAAAGAAAAAATTATAAATCTTTCCAAAAATGGATACAAACTCAAAATAGTCTTTATAAAACATCCAAGCAGTTACTTTTCTTGGAAAAGTTGGGCAGGATTTCTTGAACTTCATTTTGCCGATAAAATAGCCTGGCTAAGAAATATTGCCTGAAATCCAATCAAATATCTTTTCAATTGTTATGTAC
>JBAWXY010000191.1:0-4188 GCA_037143835.1 Bacteroidota bacterium | reverse complement strand
ATACACATTGGGCTCACCTGGTTATAAAGGATAAAAAGCTTTACGTCAGGCATGGTACATCGCTGATGGTTTATGATATAGCTGCTAAATAACGTGCAGGGACCAATATCCACGAACGCTATACACAACACGGGACGTGAGAAAGTTGAGGTGGAGAATGGAAGGGAATATTTATTATTTTGAGTATATTTCCTTCATCATTTAACCTATACGAAAATGAAAAGGAAATTGCTTTCGGTTATTTTCTATTTTGCCTTTGTTGTTACCCAGGCACAGGATAAAAATTTTCTGTCAGATATTTATAACTACCTTGAAAACACTAAGGTATATGAATTAAACCAGGAAGAGGGACATGTCCCTCTGGTTCCTTATTTTACTGTTAATGAGGCATTAGAGAATGATAGAAGCAAGGCAATCAGTTTTCTTTCACTCAACGGCACCTGGAAATTTCACTTTGCCAGTACCCCGGAAGGAACACCTGAAAAGTTCTTTGCGGAAAATTTCAACGATAAAAAATGGGATACTATTCATGTGCCATCCAACTGGGAGATGCAGGGATTCGGCGATCCGCTTTTTCGTAATGTGAAAACTCCTTTCCCTCCAAACCCTCCTTATGTCCCAAAAGAATACAATCCAACAGGATCATACCGCAAAGCGTTTAATTTGCCGGGCTCATGGAAAGATAAAGAGATATTCCTCCGTATGGAGAAAACAGCCTCCGCTTCTTTCGTCTGGATAAACGGCAAAGAGGTTGGTTATAACGAAGGTGCCCAGGAACCTGCTGAATATAACATCACTAAATACCTGAAACCGGGGAAAAACATAATTGCCGTAAATGTTTATAAATATTCCGATGGTTATTATCTTGAGGACCAGGATTACTGGCGACTGGCAGGAATTTTTGATGATGTATGGTTATTTGCAACTCCTAAAGCACATATATTTGACTGGTATGCAACAACCGATCTCGATAAGACTTATACTGATGCACGTCTCGATGTGTCTGTGGATGTGAAAAATTATTCCGCCAGTACTGTTAATAATTTCACACTTCGGACAACCCTTTATGATTCCGACAGGAAGATTGTAACGACCTTAATCTCTGAAAAATTCTCCGTCCTTGCAGGAAACAAACAAACTGTTAAAATATCGGATGATATTAAAGATCCGGCAAAATGGTCTGCCGAATATCCTAACCTTTATACACTCACTTTTGAACTATTAAATTCTGCGGGAAAAAATATTGAGGTAATCAATGGCAGGATTGGTTTCAAAGAGACCGAAATCAGGAATCAGGTGTTCTACCTTAATGGCGTTCCTGTTAAACTTAACGGGATTAACAGCCATATGCAGCATCCGACTCTGGGACATACAATGAATGAGGAGACAATCAGAAAGGATTTGAGTCTCTTCAAACAGTTCAATATCAACTGTGTAAGAACTTCACATTATCCGCCGGTTATCAGGTATCTTGAACTGGCCGATGAATATGGCATTTATGTAGTTGACGAAACAGGTGATGAATCGCATGCAACTGAATATGTGTCAGGAAGAAAAGAATGGGAGGCGATGTATCGTGAAAGGTCTCGAAAAATGGTTCTACGCGATCGCAATCATCCCTCTATCCTTTTTTGGAGCGCCGGAAATGAGAGCGGTGAAGGTGATAATATATGTGCAGTTATTGACGAAGGGAAAAAATATGACAAAACCCGTTACTGGATGTATGGGGGAAATGCTTTTACCCATCCTTGCGAAGAGATAATCGGTCCACGGTATCCACAAGTATTCGATCTTATCACAAAAGTATTTCTGGTTCCTGACAGTATCGATCCCCGGCCTTCTTTTCTCGATGAATATCTTGCAGTTACCGGTAATGGTGGCGGTGGTCTCGATGATTACTGGGAGGTCTTTTACAGGTATCCCCGGAGCATGGGAGGTGCAATATGGGATTTTGTTAGTACCGGCATAACTGAGAAGATAAGGTCACTTAAAGATGCTTCGGAAAATAATGTGCAAGTTAATATTATGGGACGTGCGAAACTGGTCCCCGGTGTGGCTGGAAAAGGAATTGACCTGAATGGTCACGATCAGTGGGTGGAGGTTTATAGGGATGAAGCCCTGGAGATCAGCGGAAACCAGCTTACATTATCGCTTCAGGTTTATCCGCGTTCACTTATAAGTTCTGCAGGAACACTTATAACAAAAGGTAACTGGCAGTTTGGTTTGCACCAGATCAGGAAAGACTCTCTTGAATTTTATATAACTACCCGGCAAAAACGCAAAGTACAGATTGCTCTTCCTGAGAACTGGGAAAACAATTGGCATCATGTTGTGGCGCGATATAACGGTACGGCAATTTCATTATCTATCGATGGAAAGGAAAGCAATGCTGTACCTGTATCAGGAAATATCCGTAATACTCCTTTCCCGGTAAACATAGGGCGAAACGCCGAAATTCATGGGCAGGAGACATCAGTATATATCTGTGATGCGATTATCGACCAGGTAGGAATTTTTGCGAAGGAGGTTTCTTCCGGTTCACTTCAAAACCCAACAAATGAATTAAAAAAACAAGCTGCTTTATGGCTCGATTTTGAAGAGATAACTGAAGGAGGTGAGTTTTTTAGTTATGGGATAGGAGCCAGGACATACGGTGCTATATGGCCCGACCGTCGTCCCCAGCCTGAGATGTGGCAGATAAAGAAATCGGCACAACCTGTTACTGCAAAGCTTATTTCTGCTGAGAAAGGAGAAGTTGAGATAACCAACAGGTATCTCTTCACAAATCTGAACGCATTGCAAACCGAATGGATATTGCAGGGTGATGGTGAAGTAATCAGTAAAGGAATCCTTCCGGTTAACCTCGAACCTCAGAAAAAGGCAATTGTGACTGTCCCGTTCAAAGAGCCTTTACTTAAAGAGGGGGTTGAGTACCGTTTATTGTTAAGTTTCCGTCAAAAGGGAAAAACGCTCTGGGCTGAACCCGGATTTGAAATAGCATGGGACCAACTGGAATTACCTTGGTTCAAGCCGGTTCAGGAGGTTTCAAAAGCTCCTGGATCATCACTAACAATAAAAGAAGAGAAGGATAAACTGGTTATTTCAGGAAAAGAGTTTGCATACGTTTTTGATAAGAATACAGGTGCAATAATATCAATGCAGTTTCTTGGTAAAGAGCTTATTAAGAAGGGTGCAGAGTTGAATGTATGGCGGGCTCCGCTTGCTAACGAGACAGATGACTGGACGTACTGGTCGGCAAATATCAAACACCAAACAGACGGTTATGGACGTATGGCAGCTACCGAGTGGTACTCTGCTGGTCTTGATAAATTACAGATAATCAATGAGTTATTTAATATACAAGTGATTGATAATCAGAATGTTACTATTGAAGTAAAGAATGTAACATTACTAGGCACAAAGAGGGGTGCATTTAGAAATCATTATAAGTACCATATTGACAGCAGTGGTGAAATGAAAATTAACCATTCCGTAATTCCGGATGGAGATATGCCATCATGGCTGCCAAGGGTGGGAGTGGACTGGATTCTCGATAAAAGTCTGGACAATGTTCAATGGTACGGTCGCGGACCGCAGGAAAATTATCCCGACAGGAAATCGGGGTATAAAACCGGAGTTTACAAATCGACAGTATCTGATATGTATGAACCATATCTTATTCCCCAGGATTATGGCTTAAGAACTGATAATCGTTGGGTAAGGATGACTGACAAAGATGGAGTCGGGCTGAAGTTCAAAGGGAATAAACTTTTTAATTTCAGTGCACATCCATATTCAGCAGAAAATCTTACAAAAGCCTTATACACTTACCAGCTTCACCCGTTTGATGGAATAACTTTCAATATCGATTATGCTACAAGCGGAGTCGGTTGCACTGCACTTTCTGTTTTTACGGAGTACCAGGTAATGCCACAGAGGTATGATTTTAAAGTAACAATCAGGCCAATTACTTCAATTCAACATTAGCATAAAGGTTACTCGCCGATAACTCAACAGCCTTCTTCAGGTTCTCTGTTGCTGCATTAGTATCACCAAGACCTTTATAACCAAGACCTTTCAATAAATATGCATTTGATAACTGCGCATTTTCGGCTTCGCGTTCTCCGAATTTTGCAAAAAAATCAATCTCAGAACCCTGATTAATCCGTTTGTTGCCCTCTTCAATCA
>JBAWXY010000190.1:0-4238 GCA_037143835.1 Bacteroidota bacterium | reverse complement strand
ATAACAAGTATATAAAACATTCTCCTAAAAAGCAATTATAATTTATCACTGGCTTTTCATCTACAAAACAGGTACTCTTCCCGGAGTCCAAGGTGCTTTTATTGCATCAAGTTGTTTGTCAAGCTTCTGTAAATCCTGGCTAGCCTTTTTAACTCTTTCCAGAACAGGAGGAAATTCAACTTTAAGGATATCCAACTGCTCTTTTGCAATAATCGTTATATCACCACTTGTACCATAACTTGCAGATGCCATTTCACTTAGTCTGTCGGAAAGAGGCATGTCAATTGGTGGAAGCTCTTCCGCACTTGCCTTTGCCGTTGGGCCATTATATCGGAACATAATATTATCCAATTCATTATTTATCCTTTCTGCCTCTTTCATCATATCATCTGAAGCTCCGGGTGTCTGATGAATTGCCTGCATTACAGCATTAACTTTATTTACAAGTTCGTTGGTGTAACTTATTGTGCCATACATACTCCTTGAAAATTCAGAAGCTTCACTTATCCAGGCATATTTTGCTTTCTGGTCTGTTGCAGGGAATGAAGCAATCCCCAGTGGTTTGCAAACAAATGATGCCGGAGCTGTAAGTTCTTTTATTTCACCTTTTGCAAATAATGAAAGTGATACTTTATAAGTTCCTGGCATTGCCTGAATGCCACCACCACCTCTTCGGCCTACGCTGCCGCTGCTTACAGGCTCATATTTGGTTGTGGTCACAGATGAAAGACTCTCATAAGTGAAGTTCCATGTGATCCTGTTAACTCCTTTTGAAGCTGACTTATATAACCTTTTTACAATGTTGTTACTTTCATCTGTAATTGTGAAAATCAGGTATGGTTTTATCTCCTTTGCCTCTGCATCCAGATCAGCAATGGAAGGCTGAGGTATCGGTTCTCCTTTTTCAAATAGTGCTTTTTCTTTTTCCTGCCTTATTGCTTTTGCAGTTTTAGGAACCTCTTTTACATAATAGGTTATAGTGGCTCCGAAGTCTGGGTTTGGTGACTTGAAATAGGTTGAACCCTGATTGTTAAACCCGCTTGTCAGGACATACATTTTTGCATCCTTTACCGGGAATATAAAGCCTTCTTTATCAAGTGTATCTTTTTTAAAGGTCCGTAGTGGAGAATAGTCGTCGAGTATATAAAAACCTCTTCCGAAGGTTCCGATCACTACATCACACTCGCGTTCCTGGATTGCAATATCTCGAACTGCAATTGTCGGTAGTCCTGATTTGAATTCAATCCATTCGTTACCTCCATCGATAGAGAAGTAGAATCCGAATTCTGATCCTGTAAAGAGCAGATCAGGATTGATATTATCCTGTTCTATTGTGTGGATAGTACCATTTGCAGGAAGCTTGTTGGTTATTGGTGTCCATGTCTTTCCCTTGTCGGTACTTTTCAGAATATATGGTTTGAAATCGTCATTCAGCATATTATTAAATGTAGCATAAACCACATTTTCATTGAATTTATCAGGAAGAATATCGCTAACGTATGTGTATTCCGGAACACCGGGGAATGTAGTGATCCTTGTCCAGTTCTTTCCTCCGTCCTCAGTTACTGCAATAACTCCATCGTCGGTGCCTGCATATAAAAGATCTTTCTTAACTTTTGATTCGGAAAGAGATACTATTAATCCCCACAGTGATGTTGATACATCTTTTGCAACTGCATCAATGCTCCAGAACTTACCCATGACCTTAAACTGATTACGGTCTTCATTTCTTGTAAGATCTTCTGATATTACATCCCATCTCCGGCCACGGTTATCGCTTATGAATACTTTATTAGCCGCCATATATATCCTTTCCCGCTGATGAGGACTAATAATAAGCGGAGCATCCCAATACCAGCGATATGTCTTTTCTCCTTTTCGTGGAATAGGTTTGATACTGATCGATTCTTCACTCTTTTTATCCCAGAGTGATGCATTACCATATTGAGATTCGGTATAAACAATATTCTCATCTACAAGATCATTGGCAACCCAAAAGCCGTCGCCGCCAACAGTTACTTTCCAATCAGCATTAACCACCCCGTCTCTGTTTATATTGCGTGAAGGTCCTCCCATTGAATTATTATCCTGGGTTCCGCCATAAACATTGTAGAAAGGTAAAGCATTATCGACACTAACTCTGTAGAACTGTGTTACCGGCAGGTTCGATTTAAAGATGTAATTTTTGCCTTCGTCGAATGTCTCATAAATACCACCGTCACCACCAATATAAAGGTGTTTTGTGTCATTTGGATCGATCCATAAAGCATGATCATCTACGTGCCGCTGGTTATTACCAACAATATTCCATGTTTTTCCGGCATCGAGTGTCACTTTTGAAACAGTCTCCATGCTATAGACCTTATCAACATCTTTCGGATCGCAGTAAATCTCATTATAATACTGACCGCTTGATGCGTAAGTACTAATTTTTTCCCAGGATGCACCTCTGTTTACTGACCTGTAGAAACCACTTGATTCTCCGGCAGCTTCCATAATAAGATACAGAACATCAGGATTGACAGGTGATATTGCAAGACCCATTCCTCCAATATGTGCCGAAGGAAGCCCGCTCATTATTTTGTCCCAGGTTTTGCCTGCATCTTTCGATTTGTAAACTGCCGATTCGGGTCCACCGCCGATTTTTGTAAACACATGCCGTCTTCTCTGTTCCGAAGTGGCATATAGAACATCAGGATTACGCGGATCAAGCACTACATTATTAATACCGGTATTTTCACTGACATCAAGTGCTTTATTCCATGTTTTTCCTCCATCGGTTGTTTTGTAAAGGCCACGTTCTCCACCAGGCCCCCATATTGATCCTTCTGCTGCAACATAGACTACATCGGTATTTCGGGGATCAATGGCGATCATACCAATTTGTCTCGATTCTTTCAGACCCATATTTTTCCAGCTTGCACCACCGTCTTCCGATTTATAAACACCATCACCATAGCCAAGCTGACGTTGATGAGTATTCTCACCCGTTCCGGCCCAGATCACCGATGGGTTTTCCGGATCCATCTTAAGACATCCGATGGCATAAGCTCCGTATTTGTCAAAAACCGGTGTCCATGAAGTTCCGTTATTTGTTGTTTTCCAGATGTTCCCTGCAGAAACACCAACATAAATTTCTGAATGATTTTCCGGATTGACGGCAAAGTCGGAAATTCTTCCTGATGCCCATGCCGGACCAATACTTCTGAATGATAATCCCCCGAATGTTGAAGAAGTTAGTCCTGCTTCTTTCTTCTCCGGTTCTTTTGCAGCCTCCTTTTTCTTTTGGGCTATTCCGGGGTTTATACAGATAAAAAATCCAAAAAGAAATGCGATGAAAAGACCTTTTTTCATAATAATAAGGTTTAACAGATTAGGTTTTTTTGATTCATGCTAAGATAAGAAAATCCTTCTCATACAATCTTCAGGTTATACCGGAATTTGTTTACTTTGTTGGATATTCTACAACATATAAAAATGGCAGAAATTTCAGATATTTTACTTAATCGCAGGACAATACGAAAATATTCATCAGAACCTATTGATGATAAGCTTCTTAATGATCTTCTCACGATGGGTTGCCGGGTTTCTACAACCGGGAATATGCAGGTTTATAGCATTATCATAACCAGGGATGAAGAAAAAAAGAGAGAGCTTGCACCATCCCATTTCAACCAGAAGATGATTACTGAAGCTCCTGTTGTTCTGACATTTTGTGCAGATTTCAACAGGTTTAATAAATGGTGCCGGATGAGAAATGCGAAGCCGGGTTATGATAATTTCCTTTCATTTATTACTGCTGCTATCGATGCATTACTTGTTGCGCAAACTGTCTGCATAGCTGCTGAATCAAAAGGGCTCGGAATCTGTTACCTTGGTACTACCACATATATGGCTCACAAAATTATAGAGGTTCTGAAGCTTCCCAAAGGCGTTGTTCCTGTAACCACAGTAACCCTTGGCTGGCCGGCTGAGAAACCCGGGCAGGTTGACAGGCTTCCCCTGGAAGCAATTATTCATAAAGAGACATATTGTGATTATACCGATGAGTCTATTGAAATGTATTATGAGGGAAAAGAGGGGAGAAGCGATTCACAACAGTTTGTAAATGAGAATAATAAAGAAACTCTGGCACAGGTATTTACAGATATCAGGTACAAAAAAGCAGATAACATCCATTTTTCAAAAATGCTATTGCAGGTTTTGAAGGACCAAGGATTTATGGAGCAGTAGATAAG
>JBAWXY010000189.1:0-4260 GCA_037143835.1 Bacteroidota bacterium | reverse complement strand
AAGTTGAAGTCGTGCATCCTCAATCAGTGTCCTGTTAAGAAAAACCTGCCTTTCAGAATACCCTTTAACCCAGTTACCTTCTCCATAGACCGCATTAAGATAACTCCTCAATAGCTGCAATGCCTGGTTTTGCTTAAAATACCCAGCCGGAATACGGTTGTTTTCGAGAACAGCAGGAATTTCTGATATCCCATGAGATGAAGTAAAATATATCAAAACATTCTTCTTCCCAATACTGTCAATTACAAATGTCAGGAGATTCTTTATCTCTTCATCAAGCCGTAAAATTGCATCCCCCATCTCTACTGATGATGGACCAAATCTATGCCCAATATTATCTGTTGCAGAATAACATACTGAAAGATAATCTGTTACATCATCCTTGCCCAAACGCTCTTTTTCAATAAGCCTGATGGCAAAAGTGGTTGTAAGAGAGTTGCCAAACGGTGTCTCCCTGAGTAACGAATAATCATTCCTTAAATTAATTATCTTTTTAGATCTTAACTTTTTCAGATCATACGGAAAAGAATTTACCGAATTAAAACCGGTTTCGAAATTGTTTGAATCGGGAAGACAGTCGGAATAATCTTTTACAGGTCTGAGCAGACTCCATGTGCTATTCAGGTACGATTCCGGGAACTTCATCGCATTATAATCGTTGACCCATGCCGGAAGTGATTTGATATAATATGTGCTTGACATCCAGGTACCGGTTGTATTATCGAACCAATAAGACCCGTCAGCTGCATGACCGGCCGATAAGATAGATGAATTCTCTTTCAGGCCAATGCCAAAAACTTTTGAATTCTTGTTTGACGCCATTTCAAGCTCATCGGAAAATGTCGACGCCTGAAGGTTTACAGGCGAATGCAGGCCGGCTTCGAAACTTCCACCGACAGGATTTACGTTTATATCTTTAGTACAATAAATAAGCTCATTTTTGAGAGGCAGATACCAGTTATCCGATGTAATGCCATGAAATGATGGCTCCGATCCTGTTGAGATGGTTGCATGACCTGGAGCCGACTGAGTAAGCATATATTCAAATGAAGCATTCTTGAAATATGTCCACTCATTTATAAGTCGTTTTATTCCATTCTCCCCCAAACGATCCCTGAACTTTTCAAGCTGATCGTATTTAAGCTGCTCAACAACAATACCAATAACAAGGCGCGGTTTGTCGGGAGGAAGATAAGCTCCCTGTGCTGACATTTTAAAATAAACAGATATCAGTAGAATGATTACTACAGATATTCTCCTTACTACCTCGCGATTCTTCATAATTAATAAGTGCTGATTTCTTTCAAGCCTGAATGAAATGATTCTTCTGACCATAAAATTCAGCGCAAAAATACTTGTTTTAAGTTCAGAAGCAAATGATGCGGACTATTTAATAACAATGAACCTGCTGTGGCAGGATATTTTTGTGGCAGTATTTGTAAAGACGGCAGTATATGTGCCTCCTGATAATCCTTTTGTATTAATTTGAACAGGGACTCCCTTAAAAACTTCAGTAATGTAATCTGAAATAAGTACCCCTGACTGGTTGATAATCCTTACATTAACAATTCCAATAATTCCGTCGGAAAGCATTGCCTTTATTTCGGTTGTGGCAGGATTTGGGTAAAGAACAGAATTTTCATGTTTAGTAGTATCTATATTATTGATAACCGGCATCATCTTAACAATAATGTTTGTCTTTCTCCCGGCAATAACAGAAATATCACTTATTGTCAAATCATTATACCCGGTAGCTGAAAATGTAATGGTCCATGATCCGGGGGATAGAAGCCTGACAAAACTGCCATTAAGTTTATCCGAATAGGTCTGGGAACTATCTCTATCATGACCTTCAATAAAAACTTTTGCCTGTACCGGAGCTGAAGTATTGGCATTAATTATTCTGCCGTGAATACCATACAATGCATTTTCGAGGTACCCGATTAGTGAGCGCCAGTTATACTGCCAAAGAAGGGGCAATTGAGCTTCCGGAGTAACATACTGATTATCAAGTTCAATTGTCACTTCCCTTCCCTGCAATTCCCAGGTCATGAAATCCTGTCGTCCTCCATAAATTACATACCATGCTGAACCTCGGGTTACCCCATTGCTCTCATCGGTCATATAACCTGTTCCCGAATAGAATTGTGCAGTATCAGCATAAGCCCTGCTTATACTACGAAACCAAAAATCATCAGTATGAAGTTTCGATATCCATCTGTCCCAGGGATAATTTACCAATTCAGTGCCGGAATGGAAATTGGCAGAAAGTACAAACCTGTGTTTCCGCATAAAAGTTATCATGTCGGTATTTTCTTTTGCCTGAACTACAAGTGGTTGAAGGGGGTCAGGAAAGTTCCTGTTAAGGTCAATGCCTGCTGAATTATAACGGGTGGGCGATGTTATGGTATTACCTGTCCTGTAGGTGCCATCTGGATTAGCCAGAGGATTTATCCAGATCTCAAGATTGTCAACGAGATTTTTTACGCGAGGGCTGATATTGTAATTCTTAAGAAGATAATCGGCAAGCCGGAGCATCAGGATATAACCTCCGGTTTCATCACCATGCATTGAAGATGAGTAAAAGACTTCAGGTTCATCTTCGTCTTTAACGGCATTATCTGAAATTTTAAGGGCAAGAATAAGCTTACCTTTCAGGCTTGTTCCAATTGTATCGAGGTGGCACAATGAAGGATACAGGTTTATGAAACTTTGCATTATGGAATCGTACTGAGTATAGGTGGGATATTTATCCCAATTCATTGCCTGATTCATATTAAGAGCCGGGATAATGCCTTTATTATCTGAGCTTTTCTCTATTGAATAATTAAATTTTTGTTGAATGAACCATTCTATTGTGAGTGGTGACAGACTAATTTGAATTATCTCACCCCTGACAGATAAGATTGAAACTTTCCGGGTAAGATAATCAATAGATTTGTCGTCTGAATAAGGAATCGTAACTTCAGCCTGGCCATACTGCCTGACAATATTGCGCAGAGTGTCGTCAATGCCTGGTTTTTGTGGATAGCACTTTAATGAAAAGGATAAAAGTACAATCAGTAATATCAGAAAACGGTTTGTAATGAAGACTTTATACATTAAACCTTATATGAAGTACATCACCATCCTCAACGATATAATTCTTCCCTTCAATATAGAACTTACCTGCTTCTTTGCATGCATGCTCCGAACCGAGCCTGATAAAATCGTGATACTTCATCACTTCAGCCCTGATAAACCCTCTTTCAAGATCGCTGTGAATAACCCCGGCAGCTTTAGGAGCTGTCATACCGGTTTTAATGGTCCAGGCCCTTATCTCCATTGGCCCCACAGTAAAAAAAGTCTGCAGGTTCAGCATTTTGTAAGCAGCCCTCACTAATTTGTCAACGCCGGGTTCTTCCAGTCCGGCGTCTTTGAGAAAGGCCAGGCGGTCTTCCCGATTTTCGAGTTCAGCTATTTCTGCTTCGATAGCGCCTGCAATTATCAGTATCTCGGCATTTTTGTCCTTTAGAAAACCCTTTACCTTATCAACATACTTATTTCCGTTAATAGCTGACTTCTCATCCACGTTGCAAACCCAAATAACAGGTTTCATTGTCAGAAGAAAGAGATCATCGACATGTTTTCTATCTTCATCACGAACCTCCAGGGTACGCGCATTACTGAAGTTTTCGAAATGGTCTTTGTAACGTGTAAGTACCTCCAGTCCGTGTTTAGCTTCTTTGTCGCCAACTTTTGCTGCTCTTTCCAGACGTTGAATCTTCTTCTCAACCGATTCAAGATCTTTTACCTGCAACTCCAGATCGATAGTTTCGAGATCCCTCACAGGATCTACAGAACCATCAATATGTGGTAGTAACTCATCATCAAAGCATCTGAGTACATGAATAAGCGCATCGGTGTTTCTTATATCACCAAGGAATTTATTACCGACCCCTTCTCCCTTATTGGAGCCTTTTGCAAGTCCGGGTATATCAACAATCTCTACTGTTACATGAACAATCCTGTCGGTAACCTGATGCTTTTCAAGCTCATATAACCTGGGATCAGGAACCTGCACAACCCCTATATTCGATTTTGTTGCACTGTAAGCAAAGGCTGTTGTTTCCCCTTTTGTATTAGAGATACAGTTAAAAATGGTCGTTTTGCCAACATTTGTAATACCAATAATTCCACATTGAAGAGCCATCCGTCGATTATTAATTGTTTATACCTGCAAATTTAATAATTCTCCCCGCAGTTGAGCTACTTGTAAGA
>JBAWXY010000188.1:0-4343 GCA_037143835.1 Bacteroidota bacterium | reverse complement strand
ACTCAAGTTTCGCAGTTAGTTAAACTGTATATGATAAATACAAATATATGTTAATATCTTAATGATAACTTAGGGGTAAAAAGCATGGGGCCGTCGCTGTAAGTGGTTATATTTGAGATCACTACATAACAAATAGCCACAGCAGGATGACCCCACAAACCAAAATTACAAAGAATCTTCATGAGATCAAAACGATTGTTGACGATTCTGATAAAAAAGTTCATTCGATTCATTCTTTATATGCCGGATTTACTACTGCAAAACTCAAAAAACATCTGGATTCTTTCAAAGAGAAAGGCTTCAGAGTTACAGCCACCTTGTTCGATTTATTGATCATGACCATTACCAATCAGAGTGTAAGGATGTATGTTGCCGGCGATTCTTCGGATGTTGCAAAAGACACCTACTATCGCATAAAGAATGATGCCAGGATCAATTGGCGTATGGTGATGTTTTTGTTTGTTAATCGTTTCCTTTACCTGGTTAACCATTCTGCTACTGAAACATCTGATGAACCACGGTGCCTGATTATTGATGATACGAGCTGCTTTAAAAGAGGCAAGTTTATGGAGGGTATCTCCAAGGTGTTTGATCATGTTTTTCACCGGTATTGCCTTGGATTCAAAGGCCTGATCATGGGCTATTGCGATGCTAAGAGTTTTATTCCTGTTGATTTTTCGTTGCATAGCGAAAAAGGGAAGCGTGTCGATAAACCCTTTGGCTTGAAGCCGGAAGAATTGAGCAGGCAATTTGTAAAGCAGAGGCAACAGGAAGATCCTGGCTTCATTCGTGAAAACGAAAGAAGAGTGTCCAAGAGCGAGAATACCATTGCTATGATCAAGCGTGCATTGAGACATAGATTACCGGTTGATTATATTCTTGTCGATAGTTGGTTTATGAATCTGGGTCTGATAGCCTATGTGTATACTTTAAAATCAACATACCTGCTTGGCATGTGCAAGTTTGATGACCGTAAATACATTTTCAAAGGCAAAGAAAAATCGGTAAAACAACTTCTTGACTGGTGTAAAAGAAACAAGAAGATAAAGCGTTCCCGCACCATTAAAGCCCGGTATGCCGAACTGATCGTCGAATATAAAGGGTTCACCATGAAATTATTCTTCTCCCAGTTTAACGATCGCAGGTGGAATGTTCTGATTACCGACAACCTGGCCATGACCTTTGCAGAAGCGATAAAGATATATACCAAACGTTGGAGCATTGAGGTTTTTTTTAAGGAAACAAAGCAGCATCTTGGTCTTGGAAAAGATCAATCTCGCGATTTTGATGCTCAGATTGCTTCATTCACCTGTGTATTTCTGGTTTACATCATGGTCAGCCTCCGGCGCCGGTTCAACGCGTATGAAAGCATGGGTGCATTATTCCGCAAGATAGACTCAGAAATATTGGAAACCACCCTGACAGAAAGACTCTGGGGCCTGTTCATTGAACTGCAGCATTCCATTTTACAAGTCATGGGTATCAGTTTTGATGAACTTATCCAGATGATGCTCTGCAATGATCAGGTTGAAGAAAAAATGATCGGGATCCTGATGGAGATGAAAAGTTGGTCTCAACACCAAACCCTGGAAACCTCTCTGCATCTTCCTGAATATCAATATTTAAATTAGTGCGAAACTTGAGTTATAATTAACATTTACATTTAATGCTATTAAATTTTTCCCATCATATAACTGTTTCATCTTCATAAAGTATGGAACTAAAAAAAATCTGAAACAATACCCATCAGTTAAATATGCAGTATCCTTATTTATATTATCTCTTATCATAAAGGTCTTGTCTCGAATATCATCGTGATATTTTATCTCATCATCAAAATCATCAAAATAATCAACCTTTATTCCGGAATTCTTGGCATACGAATCTCCCATGTTTTCACCGTTTCTTCTCCGCGTTTCAACCGTCTCAACTTTATCTTTTGATTTAGTTTGAGAGGATTGCTTCTCTCTAGTATAGGCTTGTCTTAGATTTGTGTTCATTGTATTTATAATACGCCAGAATTGCTCTATGCTAAGCACATCTAGAATAGTATAATATCTATTTCCAATCTCCTTGGAGTTTGAACAGATATTCTGTTTACTCCATTGCTTATTAGGATTATAAATAAATGGCTTATAAACTTTTGTTGTAATGTTAGATTGTTTGTTTAACCGATTGGAATACAAAATAATCTGTTTATTGTCATATTCAGGAAGAAATAGTTGAAGTCCTATATATTGTTTATAATCATTGAAGTTTTTTTGATATTCCAAATTCTTTAAACTATCATATGGTACAGGTTTTTGGACTAATGATTCTACTTTGGGTTCAATTTCTTTTATTGTTACTTGCGAATAAAGTGGAATAGTGATATTTAAAAACAAGATAAATCCAAGTGTCAATTTGGCTGTCATTTTGTTTCGATAATCTTCGATCAAACTTTCAATAAGATAGTTCATGGGATTGATTTTAGTAAGAGTTAAAACCTTCGAATTAAGGGGTCACATATAAATGAGCAAAAGCAAATGGGGGCACATTAATTAAAAAAATTATTGTGCACCTCTTTTGCTGTTGCGGAAATTCTTTATTCATGTCTGTTTACTTTTTTTGCATTGCCACCAACTCACTTCTACCCGCTATCCGGTTGTGCTGTTGAACAGGACAAGGGAATGTGGATAGGCGTGAGAGTGTTGCGTGTTATATTTATGGTTGTTTTTTGAGTTAAAGGTCGTCGAAGGGGCTCCGGATGAGCTGGATCGATCTTGCACTGACGTGAGTGTAAATCTCAGTGGTACGACTGCTCCTGTGGCCAAGGATCTCCTGGATATACCTGATATCAACACCCGATTCGTGAAGATGGGTTGCATAACTGTGCCTTAACCAATGTAAAGTTACAGGTTTTTTTATTCCTGCCAAATATATAGCTCGTTTTAATACCTGCTGAATGCTTCGCTCATCATATTGCATCCCGGGCACCTCTCCCTCAAACAACCATACCTTAGGCCGGTACTGCCGGTAATACTCTCTCAGCATTTCAATGATCTTCATTGATACCGGTACAACCCGGTCCCTCCTCCCTTTAGCCTGCCTGATAATCAACAATCCGCGGATGCTGTCAACATCCCCAGGCTTCAGGTTCAGCAATTCACTCCTCCTTAGCCCGCACGCATATATCACACTCAGCATAGCCCGGTGCTTGATGTTCCTCATCGCCGACAATAACCGCTTCACCTCCTGCTTGCTCAGCACATTCGGCAACTTATACTCACGCTTCGGCCTCCTCACCTGGTTTATCTCCAACTCTCTTTTTAATATCTGTTTGTAAAACAGTTTCAAAGCGTTCACAAGCTGGTTCTGGTAGGAAAAACTTAATTTCCTGGGCAAGATATACACGTTGGTGAACCGCTGGACAGAAATCTCCGCATCTTCTCCCCTTCCCCGGCCATACGTGTTCATAAAGGATATAAATGTCCTTACCATCTCCGTATATGTCCTTATCGTGGATTCGCTGTATCGACGGAAACGCATCCACTTTCTGAGTTCCTCCAACTTTTTCAACTGACTATCTGTTATTGCTATCAATCCGGTCTTTGTCCGGTTTTCATTCGTCCCCATTTTTTCCCTGTTGGTTTATACTCCTTAATCGGAAAAAAGCCAAAAGGTGATACCTCCGGTGAATAATTTTTCTCTGAATTAATAAGCTGGCTACAATATTTTATTGAAGCAGATTTGGACAATTTCAAAAAAGTATATACTTTTGTGGTATAAAATAAAAATACCATGAAGACACTTTCTTTAAAATTAGATGAAACTGTATTCAGCGAAACGGAACAGGTTCTTCAGCATGTAAAAAAGTCCAGAAATCGTTATATCAATGAAGCATTGGAGTATTATAACAAAATACAAAAAAGAAAATTAATTGCTGCAAAATTGGAAAAGGAATCTAAATTGCTAAAGGATGAATCCTTATTAGTTCTTCACGAATTCGAAGCCCTCGATCATGAAAATTAAACAATATGAAATCTGGGTTGCAGATTTAAACCCAAGAATTAAAACTGAAACCGGAAAAGTAAGACCAGTTCTTATTGTTCAAACGGATCTCCTAAATAAATTTCATCCTACTACTTTAATTTGTCCGATCACTTCAAAGATTCAAAATGAATCGGAATTTTTACGTGTGCATTTGAAAAAAGGAGTATCTGGAGTTAATGAAAATTGCGATATTATGATTGATCAACTAAGAGCAATTGATAATTCCAGATTAAGAAATAAGATTGGAATACTTTCAAAGGATTCTATTGAAAAAGTAAAAGATAACCTAAAGATCATCTTGGATTTAGAAT
>JBAWXY010000187.1:0-4345 GCA_037143835.1 Bacteroidota bacterium | reverse complement strand
AAGAAATTCATAACCCAACCGTATAATAATATGACAGAAATAAATAGGAATATCAGATAAAGAATCCAAAATATCATGGTTTAAAATTTTTCGGGTTTTATGAGTGTAAGTATCAGGTAACAAAGGATCAGAACTACAATTATAGCAGCAATGGCATACCAAGAAGAACTATTCATTTCTGAGCTGGTTAAACTTGAAGAAACATTAACCCGGCCTGCCATAAAAAATATCATTATTATTTTCATACACTTGAGTGATTCATTGAAATTTCAAAAGTAACCAGGACTTAATAAAGATGTTATAAAGAATAGGGTGAGCCCTATAAAGATTTTATAAAGAATGCATAAGGGACAGTCTTCGAACCTCAAAACCCGTATATCCTCGGACTGGTCAACAAAATATGTAACAGTTCAGTGCGCGAAGTAGCACATATTATTTACCTTTGTCTTACTATAAAAATCTTGAAATGAAAGTCTTCTTTACAACTATAATAATTGCAACATTCCCGGTTCTGATTTATTCACAGGACAGGATTACGGGACGGGATTTTGCAACGAGATCTGAAATAATTACCAGCAACGGAATGGCTGCAACAAGTCAACCCCTTGCCACCCAGGTAGCCCTCGATATACTGAAAAAAGGGGGCAATGCCATTGATGCAGCAATTGCCGCTAATGCAGTGCTTGGAGTTGTAGAACCTACGGGGTCAGGTGTTGGAGGAGATCTGTTCGCAATAATATGGAGTGCCGAAAAAGGGAAGTTATATGGCTTGAATGCCAGTGGAAAATCGCCCCGATCACTTAAATTAGAATATTTTAAGAAGAACGGATTTAAGTTTATTCCTTCTTATGGTCCGCTTCCGGTTTCAGTTCCCGGATGTGTTGATGGCTGGTTTGAAATGCATGATATGTTCGGCCGTCTTCCAATGAAGGACATCCTTCAGCCTGCAATAAGCTATGCCAGGAATGGATTTCCGGTTACCGAAGTCATTGCATATTATCTCGAAAGAGGGACAGCAGTTTTGAAAGAATATCCGAATATAAAAGAGGTTTATATGCCTGGAGGTAGGGCGCCTTCCAAAGGTGAAATTTTCAAAAATCCATTACTTGCCAACACGCTGGAAAAAATTGTAAAAGGCGGGAGAATTGAGTTCTACAAGGGCAGCATAGCCAGGGATATCGATTTATTTATGAAAAAGCAGGGCGGTTTCCTGACTTATGATGATATGTCGCGCCATCATTCTGAATGGGTGCAACCAGTCAGTACCACCTACCGGGGTTATGAGGTATGGGAACTGCCTCCAAACGGACAGGGAATTGCGGCTCTCCAGATGCTAAATATCCTCGAAGGCTTTAATATAGCAGCAATGGGATTTGGATCATCCGAATATATTCATGTTTTCACCGAGGCTAAAAAACTGGCTTTCGAAGATAGAGCAAAATATTATGCCGATCCTGTTTTCAGCACAACACCTGTTTCTGAACTTATCTCAAAAAAATATGCTGCTGAAAGACGCAAACTTATCGATCCGGAAAAGGCTGCAAAGATCTACAATGCAGGTAAGATTGAAGCCGGAAATACAATCTACCTCACTGTGGCAGACAAATTTGGCAATATGGTCTCGCTCATCCAGAGCAATTATCGTGGAATGGGGTCAGGCATGTGTCCTACCGGACTTGGTTTCGTTCTTCAGGACAGAGGCGAAATGTTCAGCCTGGAAGAAGGTCATAACAATGTTTATGCACCGGGCAAAAGGCCATTTCACACAATAATACCTGCTTTCATCACTAAAAATAGTAAACCATGGATCAGCTTTGGCGTTATGGGTGGAGATATGCAACCACAAGGACATGTGCAGATAGTTGTCAATCTGATTGATTTTAAGATGAATCTGCAGGAAGCAGGTGATGCTCCCAGGATACATCATATAGGATCATCTGAACCAACTGGCCAACAAATGACTGATGGAGGAATTCTTCTTCTTGAAGGTGGATTTCGTACCGAGGTTATCCAGAAACTGATGTCAAAGGGTCATGTAATACAGTGGGATCTGGGTGGATATGGCGGGTATCAGGCAATCATGTGGGATGCGAAGAATAAAGTGTGGTTCGGAGCCTCGGAATCAAGGAAAGATGGTCAGGCGGCAGGATACTAAAAAGGCGACAGGGTTGGGGGATTATTTTATCCCCAGCAAATCCATTACCCCATTAATAAATGTTAATGGGTGAACCGGATTACCCGGGACATAAAGATCTATATGATTTTCTTTAATAAATTTTCTATTCAGAGCCGGGCTTCCTTCAAAAATACCGCCGCTGATAGCGTCAGTGCCGGCAAGAATAATAATTTTAGGTGAAGGTGTTGCATTATATGTGATCTCCAATGGTTCAGCCATGTTTTCTGTTACCGGACCAGTTATCACAATGCCATCGGCATGACGTGGTGATGCCACAAACTCAATACCAAAACGTCCAAAATCAAAGTTCACATTTCCGGTAGCAGCAAGTTCCATTTCACAAGAATTATCGCCCCCTGCCGATACCTCGCGAAGCTTTAATGCACCTTTAAAAAGTTTTCTTATCTCTCCTCTTATTTTTGCTTCATCAAGCCTGACAGGATTATCATCTCCGGGGTGAATGATAAGTGCTTCACGGTTGTTTGTTGCAATGCGGTAATCATTTGTAAATTTTATTCTTTCAGGCAGCATGAAAGAACATTCTTTACAGAAAACACATCTTCCCATATCTATAGAACCGGACTTTTTATCAATGACATCTACAGGACAAATTGCAGCGACTTCCTTTATATCTTCATCAGAAATATTACCCGAAATGATCGGGCGGCCTCTGAAAAGATCAGAGACAGACTGTGTACGCAGATTTTTAATATATTGCTTGCCATGACTTTTCAGAACTTTAAACTCCTTAAGCATTTTTCAGATTTTTCTTTTAAAGATTACAAATCGTTTCCACAGTATGACAGGTTAAAGCTCTTATTGCACACAGGGAAATCCGATATTTCCTGGTTGCGCACTGCTAAAGCTAAAGCCATCCAGTTATGCATTGAAGGATCTTTAACTTTGTAATGTGCAATATTTCCATTATTATCAGTAATAGCGATGTGACAAATTTCACCCCTCCATCCTTCGACCATAGAGATTGCAAAGCTGTTTGGCTTCAACTTATAATCATAAACAGGCTTCTTGATGTCTTTAATTTTTTGTCGCCATATATCTATAAGTTCATGAATAATTTTCACCGATTCACGAACTTCAAGATTACGCTCCATACCGCGTGCAAGAACATCGCCTGTTTCAAGCATTACCGGTTGAATCGGATAGTTTTTATAGTATTGAAAAGGATGTGTTTTACGAATATCACGTAAAATCCCGCAGGTACGGGCAGTCATTCCAACGGCACCCAGGCTTAAAGCTTGTTTTCTTGTAAGGATCCCGATATCATCAAAACGGCCAAGAACACTTGGTAATGAATAAATACGATCGGTTATTTCACAATATCGTCTGCCGGAATCATCAAGCACACTGAGCATCTCGCCCACAACTTTATTATTCAGCGGGTAATTACTTCCTCCGGGGCGAACTAATCCCTTTCCAAAGCGATTCCCGCACCAAAATTGAGTAGTATTTATTATTGTAGTTCTAAGAGCTTCGCATACAACTTGTCCAAGCTGGTAAGCAACATCGCCGCATAATGCAGCAGTGTCGCCAATGTGAACGGCAAGCCTTTCCATTTCCAAAGCGATGCATCGCTCAATCTGTAATGCTTCGCTTACTTCAATTCCAGCTAATGACTCAATAAGCTGTGAGTGAGCCAAACCATGTCCAACTGAAGTATCGCCTGCAATGCTTTCTGAAAGAACACATTTCTGTAATGAATCTTTTTTTTCTATGAATAATTTTTCAATTCCGCGGTGCTGATACCCAAGTTGTATTTCGAGGTGTAAAACCTTTTCACCATTACAGATAAACCTGAAATGTCCTGGTTCAATTATACCGGCATGTACCGGACCTACTCCTACCTCGTGCAATTCTTCGCTTTCAATCGAATAGAAGGGATAATTACCCATAATTTTTGATTTATCTGAACGATCATGCGAATATCTGACGGGTTTCAACCATGGGTGTCCTTCAAATTCCACACCAAAATTTTCATGAATTTCACGTTCAAAAATATGAAGTTGTGAGCAAACCGGAGTTATTGATTTCAACACAACCTGATTCTTATTCTGCTCATGACCAAATACTGTAATACTATTATTATTGTCATCAGCAATACAACAATAAAACTTCAGTATACCGGATGTCTCAAGACCATAATAAGCTACG
>JBAWXY010000186.1:0-4366 GCA_037143835.1 Bacteroidota bacterium | reverse complement strand
CGTTTAATTTTTATAATTTAACAGATAGCTATATGGAAAGACTATTCTCTCTTACTCTGATACTTATTCTCTCTGCCGGTTTAATTATCAGCTGCAAAAAGGATAAAGGAGAGCCTCCGGTTTTGCCTGCACAGGAATCTATGATAATTGATTTCAGCAATTTCGCAACGCAGAAAAAGTCCGCTGATCTGTTATCTGACCAGAAAGGCACTGAAAATAGCAACTGGGATTTTGCCGCAACAGTTGCAGGGGTGTGGAATTTGATCATTAATACCACCCTTGCTGTTCCGGTTACATCTTTTAAACTGGCTGTTGACCAGGATCCGGTATTTCTATCTGAAAAAACATGGCAATGGAGCTATAATTTCAGTGTTGCAAGTGTTGCTTACAAAGCAAGGCTTACAGGGCAGATCAGAACCAGTGATGTTTTATGGAAAATGTATATAACCAAAGAAGGGACTGGCGGTTTTGCAGAGTTTGTCTGGTTTGAAGGAACATCCAAATCTGACGGAACTGGCGGACAATGGATTCTCAATCAGAATTCCCAATCACCAGGTGCCATGCTTCAGATTGACTGGACAAAAACCGGCACCTCAATTGGCAGTGTAAAATATACATATGTGAAAAACCTTGACTCATTTAAAACAAGTTATATTGAATACGGATTAACAACCAGCACTTTAAACGCCTATTATACAATTTATTATTACACTGGCCTGAAGTTTTCAGATGTTAATGTGGAATGGAATACAACAACCCATAATGGCAGGGTGAAATGTCTGGAATACCTGTCAGATAATAAATGGTATTGCTGGAATGAACAGAAAATCAATATTACATGTCTCCAATAGTAAATTGATAATCAATATTAAAAAGCTTAATTAAACAGGTGGTTTTAAATAATCGGAAGTATGGTATATGCGATACCGGAAAGAGTTCTGTTTTTTGGGAAACCAGAGAAGAAATGCACTGGGTTATTCAAAAAGAAGTGCAACAGAAGCAGCACCGATACCAGCGTGAACTCCAATGACAGGTGAGATATTCACAACAGAGACAGGTGCCTTCATGGTGAGTGCTTCCATTTTTTCTGAATACCAACGGGCGGCTTCAATATTGTTTGCATGGAGAACAATGTAGTTCCATATTGTTTTATCCTGGCTTATTTTCCTGATGTGCGCCATCACTTTTTCCATATTCGCCTTCTGGTTGAAAGCTTTAGCGAAAACAATTGCTTTTCCAGATTCGTCGATAGATACAATCGGATTAATATTTAGTATCCGTGCAATTAATCCCTTAACAGCTGAAACCCGTCCGCCACGGACCATATATTTTATATTACTGACGCTTACAAAGATCCGGATATTATTTGTCCATTTTTCGGCCATATTAACAACCTGATCATGAGAATATCCTGCCTCAATGGCCTGTGCTGTCTTCAAAATAACCAGGCCTAGTGCTCCCGAAATATTTTTGGAATTTATAACAGAAATTGGTTTATTAAATTCTTTACTTATTGCCTGGGCGGCTTTTTGGCTGCTGTTAAATGTTCCACTTAACTTTTCACTTACATGAATAGCAATTATTGAATCATAATGCGAAGCCAGTTGCGAATAAAGATTTGTGAAGGCCTTCTCATTCACCTGTGAAGACTTTGGATAATCAGTATTTTCTTTTAAAAGTGTATAGAATTGTTCCGGTTGGATAGTGATTTTATCAAGATAGTGATTCTCACCGAAATTGATACTCAGGGGCAGCAGATTAATCTGGTAATTATCGATTAAATCCTGTGCAAGGTCACATGTCGAGTCTGTTACCAATGCTATTTTCCATTTTCTGTTATAAACGATCTCGCTTTGCCGGATCATATCGTCGGCTTTCTGGAAAGCGAGAGTACCCGTTTTTCTCAATTCGTTGAGCAGTTCAGCCGGATTATTTGTGTGCAGATGTATTCGCCTCATCCTGTCAGAGCCGGCAACAACAATGGAATTTCCGTATTTTTCAAGAGTTGAAAGTAATGCTTTGTTATCGATCGAACTGTTTTTAATAAGTGCTTCAGTGCAATACCTGAGATCGACTTTTTCAGAGATCGACTCTTCAATCTTTTCAAACAGAGCAGTTTCGGTTTTAACCTGAATCAGTTCCTTCAGGTTGCGATTGGTAATAAAATCAATAATACCTTCAACGAACAACACAAATCCCTTTGCCCCGGCATCAACAACATTTGCTTTTTTAAGAACAGCCAGTTTTGATTTGGTTTCAATTAGCGACTTATTAAGCACATGGAGAGAACTAATAAACATTTCGTTGAAATCAGATATCCTGTACCTGTTGTCGTAGATATAATTTGCCCAGTCTTTGATCACAGTAAGCATTGTTCCCTCAACAGGATTAGCAACTGCATCATAGATATAACGTACAGAATTTTTGACACTTTCGGCAAACTGGCTTATAGTGATAGTTTTATAATTACCGGTTTCGGTGCTCATTCCATAAAGGAATTGTGCAAAGATTATTCCGGAGTTACCACGAGCATTAATAAGTGTGGTTTCAGCAATCCTGTCGGCTGTTATTTTATAAGACCTGTGTGGGTGAAGAGAATCAATTACCGACCGGATAGTAGAAGCCAGATTGGTCCCGGTATCTCCATCATTTACAGGAAATACATTAATTTTATTAAGCTCAACCTGGTGTTCAATAACTTTTCTGGCACCGGCAATAAAAGTATAATACAGTCGGCGGCCATCCATTTCATTAAGCGGTACCGGGGTCACTAATGTCATATGTTGTTAACTTACAAGTGTTTTGCAAAGGTAATGATTATAACATTTTTTATAAGCAAAAATCCCTTTAATGATATAAACAGTAAATAATTAAATATGTTCTAAAGGTGATACCAGGGTAAAGAGAACTTAAAATTCATTGGTTCTGATATACTCTTACATAGTCAACTTCGTATTTCATCGGGAATATTGTTTTTGCCGGATCTCCGCCGTTTCCCCCAATAGCAAGGTTTAAAAGAATATAATGTGGCTGAAGGAATGGGTTGAAGCCATCAGGGTTGACGGTCTGATTTAGCAAAGTTGTATTAAGCAACTGATCATCCAGGAACAGACTGATGGAATCCTTGTTCCAGTCCATTCTCCAGACATGGAATTTTTTGGTCCAGTTTGGATCGTTTGCCGTAAAATCAGAAAGAGGTTTTTTAAGGTCGTCCCATTTTCCTACTCCGCGCTGGTTTGTTCCCCAGGCAAAATTAGCCAGGATAGTCGGAACACCTTTAACGCGATAAAACTCCATAATATCAATTTCTCCGCCTGAGGGCCAGCCTCCGGAAATACCGAGGGTCCATATTGCAGGCCATGAACCACAGGCGGTATCAATCCTTGCCCGTATCTCGAAGCGACCGAATTGCCATTGCTTAAGACCGCGGGTCTGAATGCTGGCTGAGGTATATTCAGCATATTCCCGAACTGTTTTCCAGTTTGTGCTTCCCAAAATATAATTCGGGTTATTAACCTTTTCCCTCCGCCCTTCAATTACGAGCAGACCATTAAAGCAATTTGCATTTTCTGATTGATACCATTGCAGTTCCTGGTTTCTTACAAATCCTTTTTCATAGATCCAACTGGCAGGGTCAGGTTTTCCGTTATTGTTAAACTCATCATTCCAGACAAGTGTCATTCCCAAAATTTTTCCGGGAGAACTGAAATCAGGTGAAAACTGGTCTTTTTTCTGTGCAGAAATAATTTCTGAAATCATAGTGGATAACAGAATAGCTACTAAATATTTTGCATTCATTTAATTTTAATTTTTAAGTTAATTAAGTGTCTTTTTACAGTAAAAGATATTTCTTTAATTTACATACCTTTAACGAATTGATTCCTTCAGCAAAGGCTGCTGCATTCAATATTGACCCTGTTCAGAATTTTATATCACTGGTTTTATCAATTTTTTTATCAGGCAAATTACCGCAATTTATTGTTCTGAAATCTGAAACGTTTTTAAGGACAAAAGAAGGAACCCCTTCGCCATGAGGAGCCCTGACATTAATAAATGTTGCTCCCTTGACATCTTCAAGAATGAACGGCGGACGGAAATCCTCATTCTCAAGCTTCAATTCGACATTTGTCATGGTAATATTTTTCGCATGACGAATAAAAAAACCATAAGCAGGAATTTTACCGAATTCCTGTGGGTCGGGATATGCATTTTCCTTTTCCGGTACAATAAGAGTAGCCTGTTCTTTAGGTGCCCCTCCTTTCACAAGAATGGTAATATTATCCATTTTAACATCCTCAATATCATATCCGGGTATTCCGAGGAGAAGAGATGCATAATCGGGATTTGCACCATAGGCCACAACATT
>JBAWXY010000185.1:0-4368 GCA_037143835.1 Bacteroidota bacterium | reverse complement strand
TCCTGAAAACCAATCTTGACAAACAGGAGTTGCCGGAATCCTCCTCTCCCGAAAAGCCGATCATCCATTACAACATCCGGGGCCGGGAATATTATCAGAGAAAGGAGGCCACCCATGCTTGATCAACAGACCATAAACAAACTTTATGAACTGAAACTGACGGGTATGGCGGAGGCCTTCACCGACCAGATCAATCAGCCGGATCTGGACAGGCTCTCCTTCGCAGAACGTTTCGGCCTCATCGTGGATCGTCAATGGACCTGGAAAGAAAATAACCGGATGGAGCGATACCTGAAAAATGCCCGGTTGAAGCTCAACGCCTGCGTGGAGGATATCGACTACAAAGCCCCCCGGGGGATCGATCAGTCTGTCATGATGAGTCTCATCTCCTGTGATTGGGTCAAACGCCACCACAACGTCATCATCACCGGCCCCACCGGCTCGGGGAAAACCTTCCTCGCCTGCGCCCTGACCAACAAGGCCTGCCGGGAAGGATACCGCGCTCTCTACATCCGTTCTCCCAAGTTCGCCTACCAGATGGCCCTCGCCAAGGGAGACGGAAGTTACGGAAAGATCATCGGTAAACTCTCCAATGCCCATGTCCTGGTGATTGACGATCTCGGGCTTGCCCCCATGACCGACCCCGAACGAAGAGACTTTCTGGAGGTCATCGAGGAGAGGCACGGTCATGCCTCCACCATCGTCACCAGTCAGCTTCCCGTGGAGCACTGGCATGAACAGATCGGCGATCCCACCATCGCCGATGCGATCCTCGACCGGTTGGTCCATAACGCCCATAAGATAAATCTGTCCATGAAAGGAGACTCGCTGAGAAAAAAATATGCCGGCTTGACCTGAAGAACCGTCTATGAGAAAGAACTAAAAAACCAGCGTCGCTACGCTCCGACCAGGGGTGGCGGAATCAATCGGAACACCCTGGCGCTTTGAATCGGAACAGGGTGGCGGCTTCCTTCGGAATCGAGTGGCGGAATCATCAGAATAGCAATGAATTCTGAAGAAGTCTTTTCAACGTCCTTATTTCAACCTTCGTTGATGCCCTCTGTTTCAAAAGTTCTTCATAACGTGTTCTGACCTGATCAATGAATTCTGACATATGACTGACCTCCTTTTGGCATTTATTTGTTCGCCTCGCTACCGATTTTGAGTCAAATATCAAGACAAAAAACTCTCTTTTTGAATCTTAAATATTCCGTAAGACTTAATATTCATCTTCCCCATAGATACTCCACATATTCAATGACATAAGCAATTAATCCATTCTTCTTCAAACTTCGCTTGATTTTGAATCTTAAATGACAGACCCCAAAACCACGAAAGTTAAAATTCAATGAAAGGAGATTTTTTGAATTATGACAAAAGGACAAAACAACAACAGACCACAAAAGGGATCACGGATCACAGTCGATCCCATTCGGAAGGTGAAAGACATTCAGGCTATCTCAAAAATGCTTCAAGACAGTCCAAGAAATCATCTGCTGTTCGTCATGGGTACGAACAACGGACTACGGACTGGTGATCTCCTAAAGCTGAAAGTCAGTGATGTGAGAAATATGAAGATCGGTGATACATTGATTATCAGGGAAGGGAAAACAGGGAAAAGAAACATTCTGGTGATGAATAAGAGCATCCATAAGTCATTGCAGACGTATCTGGAAAAAGTAAGACCGGGTGATGATACTTTTTTATTCAGAAGCCGTAAAATTGGAAAGGGTGATAAGGCTGTGACAATCCAATGCGTCAATAACATGGTCAAGAAATGGGCTAGTGAGATTAATCTCAAAGGAAACTATGGTGCTCATTCATTGAGAAAGACGTGGGGATACATTCGGAGGACAGTTTATGGTGTTGGATTTGAGGTTATCTGTAAAAGGTTCAACCATTCAAGTCCAGCTATCACGATGCGGTATCTGGGGATTGAGGATAAGGAAGTTCAGAGTATATTGATGAATGAGGTGGGGTGATATTTCATAATTCACAAAACATATTGCTTATCTCTATAAAAATGTTTATAGGTTTCAGGCTCTTTCCTTTTTTATTACCTTTAACCTGAGTTTTGCTTTTGTTTGAATAAAAATCAGGAGGTAGTATCCAATGGCTCTTCAAAAATGTCACGAATGTGGAAAAGACTTCAGCTCTGAAGCAAAATACTGCTCCAACTGTGGAACAAGTGTTAAGCCACCAGAAAATATAGCTAAACAACCTGATAAGGTTGAATCTTCAAAAGAGTACTTGTATATAGGTATATTTATAGTTTTCTTTTTTTGTTTATTGATTTTCGCTGTCAGTTCTGTGGAAGAGAATAACCCTCGGCGAAAAATGGAAAAGGAAATTGCTAAGTACGAAAAGCAAAGACCTGAAATTGAAAAAAAAGTATTTACAGACAATATTGAAGGAAATTACCAAAAATTGCTTGATTATTATAACAATAAAAATATTGGCTGGACAAAGTCATTTATAGAAGATTTCAGAAAATATGGCAGGATAGACTATAAAGATGTTGCTACCATCGAAAAAAAAATATCAGATCCTAAATATATAAAAGAGGCAGAGGCACTAGTACAAAAAGAAAACAAATTATATAGGATAAAACAACGCCAACAATTGGCTAAACAAATGGAAAGTGATTATCTAAGTAACGGTTTGGATATAAAAATTCGTTTAAGTGGTCCGGAAAAGACATCAATGCGATTAGAGTATGTTTTATTTTCAAGGCCATTAATTCATCAACTAACAAACGATACCGATTTTTTTTCAAATCTGCGAGATGCGGGATTCAAAAAAGTAGTATTAACTGACAAATATAGATACACGTGGACATATGACTTAACAAAATAGAGAATTCTCAAAAGACAAATCACTTTTATCGGAAGGAGTGGTTAAATGAAAAATTTTTTATTAGCAATCATTAGTTTTTTTTTACTCTTTACGAGTATTAGCTTTGCAGATGAGTTTTCAGATCAGGCAAAAGTGACCCTCAAAGCACTACAGAAAGTTAATTCAAGTACAAGTCTCAGTTATGCTCAATTTATGGAGGCACTATCAGATTCAGAAACAGAAGTTGATATACTTAATCGCATATGGGGTGGTGATTTTAAGAATGGATATCAATCAGGATGCTATACGGCCACAGTAAGTTGCTTTTATGATTACAAATTTGCTGGTTCAAGTTGGAAATCTGAGATTGAATCAAGGAAAGAAGCGGATACTTATAGAAGTGTGAAATTTTTGGATTTTGCTCGTGATGACATGCTGAAAAAGTATGATTTTTGGAAAAAAGGAGATGAGAAATTAGATAAGGCATATAAAGTATGTGTTCCTCCTAATAAGAATAAGTAAGCTCATTTTTTCGCTTACAATAAGCTGGTAAGTACGAAATATCCCATTATTGAAAGTCACATAAATAACAACGTCCTCTTCTCAGAATATGAAACTATGTAAAAGATGTTTCAAAGAGTTTGATGATAATGAGATTTTAGACTACGATCCTGCAAGGGAGTTTGGAGATATATTTATCTCAGACACTGGAGATATGGATCCTGAAGATATATGTCCTGACTGCAGAGAAGAATTTGGAGTCATGAACTTGATGGGATTTAGACCTTAGCTTGTGAAAGGAAGAAGTTTTTTGTCTTTTATATAAAGGGGGGTATTTTAAAATGAGTTTGCTTGACTTTCCAAAATGCAAAAACGATGCAAAAATCAATTTTGAAGAGATACCAAATAATACCCCTTATAGGCTGTTCAGAGCAAAATTACCAGGCGGATGGTTAATAACTTTCAGTGGTAACGCCATAACCTTTTATCCAGATCCCCAACATATATGGGATGGCAATTCAATGTTATTAGATCTCCCCAAAAAAGATTTAATTCCCGATAGGGAGGGGTGGTCGGGGTTCTTGGGACAGGGAACAGGGATTTATAAGTGGTAAACTGCCCTGGGTTCATGTTCATGCCGCAACCTGTCTCTGCGGTAGAGTGTTACAGTAAACCATAGCCGGGGTCTTCTTGTCAAAGCTTTGGTGCCATCGTTTTTCGTTGTAGAACATGAAGTAGGTGGCCAGTCCTTTCTTCACCTCTGCCATTGAACCATATGCCTTTAGGTAAATATCCTCGTACTTGACGCTTTTCCAGAGCCGCTCGATAAAGATGTTGTCCATCCAACGGCCCTTGCCGTCCATGCTAATAGCGATACTCCTTGCACGAAGAGTATCGGTAAACACTTCGGCGGTGAACTGGCTGCCCTGGTCCGTATTGAAGATTTCGGGACAACCGTACTTGGCAATCGCCTCTTCCTGTTAGCGGTCGGTTAAAACCAGCCACTTAGGGTCGAATCAAACCCAGCCATTT
>JBAWXY010000184.1:0-4406 GCA_037143835.1 Bacteroidota bacterium | reverse complement strand
AGGGATCAACGCTGGAATTCCGGCATTTGAAGAGGCATTAAAGAAAAATAATAAAGAATACCAGATATTTATTTACGAAGGAGCCCCTCATGCCTTCAACAACGATTCCAACCCCGATCGATATAATGAAAAGGCAGCAAAACTTGCCTGGGGAAGGACAATAGCTTTCTTTAAAGAAAAACTGAAATAAAACAATAGAAAAGACTTGGGAATGATATAAACCACCCCCCACACCGATAACCTACCTGAACTCACCCCCAGCCCCCTCTCTGCTTTGCAAAGAGGGGGTGTAATACACTTATTATTAGAAGCTTCCCCCTCTTTACGAAATAGAGAGGGGGAACACAAGGGGGTGAGTTCATGTGGATAAGAAAGTTTTGCTATTTTTCCAGGCGGCACTTATTGCCTCAACAAACGGACGGCAATGGTTGAAAAAATATTTGTATCCGCTGCAGAGGTAGTTTAGTCCCGGTTCTCCATCAGGAGTTGTAATAAACCGGTTCTTAGGGCACTCCCCGTTGCACATCGGTTTGACTTCGCACTCAGTACAATATCGTGGGAGTGTAAGAAATTTAGCCTGGCCAAAGGCTTTCTGCTTTTCGCAATCCAGAAAGTAAGACAGGGAATGATCCCTGATATTACCCAGCAAGTGTTCACTGTCAACATAGTGATCGCATGAATAAAAATCACCGGTGTGTTCAACAACAGGGACTCCCCCACACTCAACTTTGAAGATACAAAGCGTATGTTCCTGATTAAAAGCAGTTCTGGCAGCTTCCTCAAAGATCTGCACTTTTATTTTACCGATATCCTTTTCAACCCATTCGTCAAAAATTGCACTTAAAATATATCCGAATTCTTCGGAAGGAACTGAATTACTGCTTGCACCGGTTGGTGAGTCAGGTTGTGTTTCAACAAGCGGCAAAAAAGTAATATATCTGGCTCCAAGCTGTTTAAAAAAGTTGTAGATAACAAGCGGATATTTAACATTATCAGCGTTTACGACACAAAGGATCTCCGGAAGAACCCCATGTTTTTGCAAGAGTTCATAACCCCTGATTACCTTTTGTAAAGTAGCACCGTTATCCCATGTTCGGCGGTAGTTATTATGCAAGTCACCCGGGCCATCAATACTGATTCCAACAATAAAACCTTCTTTAGCAAGAAAATTACACCAGTCATCGTCAATAAGGGTTCCGTTAGTCTGGATGCCATTGACAATAATTGATCCGGCAGGTTGATGTTTACGTTGAAGTTTCACAACCTCCCTGTAAAAATCAATACCTGCCAGTAAGGGCTCCCCTCCGTGCCATGAAAAATTTATTGTAGTATCCGTTGACGCTTTAATATGTTGAATAACATATTTTTCAAGAATATCATCAGACATTAGGAAATGATCTGTGTCCGGATACAGACTCTTATTACCAAGATAATAACAATACCTGCAACTGAGATTACATACCGGTCCGACAGGTTTTGCAAATATCTGAAAATCACGTAATATTGTTGCCATCGCTATTCCATTTTATAATATTCTCATTGCCTGGTTCCGGCTTATTCATTCTGATCCGCCATTCAACAGGAAAATAGTTATTCACCCGGGTGCCGATATTATTGGCGAATCCAAGATTAATACCTTTGTAAGTTACAATATTCCAGCCTTCAGATGCATCATGAAGTGTGAAATTATCGCGTCTCAGATATGCGATAGCACTGGCAAGACTAATTTCCTCCCGGGGGAAAGCATCATTTTTTAATTGTTGCGACAAGGCAAGTTCGTGAGAAGGCAGATAATCGCTTTTCTTTACGACACATACTTTTGTTCCGGCCTTCACAATCTTCAGATTCTGAAAAAGGTGAAGATAATCATCTATGCCACATGGAACAGCAAAAATTTCATCCCCCCACCTCAAAAGTCTCTCTTTCGAAAATTGAGTCCATTTATCTGCAATTTCAAGGTCTGATTTCCCGGGTATCAGTTCAGGTTTCCTCTGGCTTCTTACCGGACTTTTTTCCTGCTTTCCGGTTTTCCTGATGACTGAAATAAAGAAACCTTCTCCTCTGACTTTATCTGGATAAAAACCATAACCATAAATACCCTGGTAATCGATTTCTTTAATGCCCTCAAAATCTGTCACATTTAACCGAACACAATCAGCTTCATGTTTGCCAATGAGCCATTTAACATTTTCTTCATTCTCCCCGGGATTAAATGTGCAGGTACTAAAAATAAGGATTCCGTTTCTCTTCAAAGCCGGCCAGATATCCATAAGAATCCTCTTTTGTCTTTCAGAACAATGAGCGGTATTCTCTACCGACCATTCATTAATAGCCACATTAGTTCTGAACATTCCTTCGCCGGAGCATGGAGCATCTACCAGGATAATATCAAAATACCCTGATAATCTTCCAAATACAGCCGGATCATTTTGTGTTACAATGGTATTTCCTGAACCCCATTTTGTGACTGTTTCAGCCAGAATCGCTGCTCTTGACCTGATTACCTCATTAGCGATCAGCAGGTTGCCCGGACCAATTATCTCCGACAAATGAGTACTCTTGCCTCCGGGAGCTCCGCACAGATCGAGTACACGGATGTTTTCCAAAGATCCACCAGTCTGCCGGATAGCTTGTTCAAGGAACATACCTGAGGCCTCCTGCGGGTAGTAACAACCTGAATGAAAAAGCGGATCAAGTGTATAGGATGGCCTGATACTGAGGTAATATCCATTTTTACACCAAGGAACTTGTTCAGCATTTAATGGTCTTTTATTCCACTTTGAGGGATTGATCCTTATGCTTATAGGTGAAGGTTCTTCCAATGCCTTCAGAAGAGCCTCCGCATCAATATACTTTTGATCAAGAATTCTTTGCTTAAATCCTTCCGGGAACATTTATGCAACTTGTATGTGGTTTGTGATATGCGGTATTGTTACTGTATTGTTACTGCATTGTATCTTCATTTTTCTCCGGATTCTTATTATATTTTCTCCAGAGATAGAAAACCGGGATTCCCAATAGAACAATCCCCAGACCCGGGAATGTATAATTCGGTTTATAGATTAAAAGGATTACCATAATACTAAAAGTAGTCAGGATATAAATGGCAGGAATTACCGGGTAGCCAAATGCTTTATATGGCCTCGGTATATCTGGTCGTTTTACCCTCAGAACAAATATTGCCAGGATTGTTAATGTGAAGAATATCAGAACAGCAAAGATCACATAATCCAGAAGATTACCGTATGTTCCTGATAAACATAGCAATACAGACCATACGCCTTGTACGGCGATTGCAAAGCCAGGAACTCCGTTTTTATTAATCTCACCCACCTTCCTGAAAAACAGACCATCTTTTGCCATGGCATAATATACTCTCGGACCAGCCATAATAAGACCATGATTGCAACCAAAGGTGCTGATCATTATAAATATTGCCATAATAATTGCAGCATAATCTCCAAAGACAACACTCATTGCAGATGTCGCCACCCTGTCGTCGGTAGCAAACTGGATACCCCGGCTTAAAACATCTGCACCATCAGGTGAGCCTGACAGAGGCAGAACCTTAATATAAACAAAATTAGTAAGCAGATATATTACTGAAACTATCAAAGTTCCGAAGAAGAGGCTTAAAGGGACATTCCGTTTCGGATTTATAACTTCACCCGAGATATATGTAACATTATACCATGCATCTGCTGAAAACAAAGAACCAACCAGAGCAGTCCCGATTGCTGCTATCAGGGCAAATCCGACAAGAGGTATTACCTGATTTCCAGGACCAACCTGACTGGCTTGCCAGAATACCTCCTTATTAATTTCCAGAGAATTTATACTTTTTGTAGCCAGAAAACCTATTGCAATGAAACCGAAAAGGGCAATTACCTTGGTTGATGAAAAAAAATTCTGAACAGTCTTGCCCGTTACAATTCCCCTGGTATTGAGCCAGGTAAGAAATGAGATCATGGCGATGGCTATTACCATGGTACTGTTGATGTTCAGCGGACCCAGGTGAAACAATATATTCTTTTCAGATATCCATGGAAACAGTACACCGCTGAATTTGGCAAATGCCACAGCAACTGCAGCGATCGATCCACACTGTATTACAAGGAAAGTGGTCCAGCCAAAGAGAAATCCGAGCAAGGGATGATAGGCTTCCTTCAGATAGACATACTGGCCGCCAACATGAGGCATCATAGAAGCCAGTTCACCATAACTTAATGCACCAATTACCGTTATTACCCCGGTAATTAGCCAGACCACCATCAGCCATCCGGGAGATCCGACATTCCGGGCTATATCGGCACTCACAATAAAAATTCCTGAGCCGATCATTGCACCTGCAACGATGGAAATTCCGTCGAAAAGATTTACACGTTTCTGAAGAAGATGGTTTTCTG
>JBAWXY010000183.1:0-4408 GCA_037143835.1 Bacteroidota bacterium | reverse complement strand
CCACTGGAAGTATTAATAACAATATTCTTAATCTCATCAATATTTTTTATTTCACCGACAACTCTTATGGATCGGCTCATACCTTGTAAATCGATATTACCCCCTGAAACTGTCATATTATTAAAACTCACCGCCTGTTCCACATCTCTGAATGTAAGACTGGCAGTTTTCATCTTATACATATCTATATCGATCTGAATTTCCCGGTTAAGTGCTCCACCTATCTCAACCCGTGTAATTTCTTTCAGACTTTCTATCCGGTCCTGCATTGCATCGGCATATTTCTTCAGACGATCTAATGGTATGTCACCCGATAGATTAATATACTGAATAGGTATCTCAGAAAGATCAATCTCCATAACTGATGGTTCAATAAAAGATGGGTCATTTGGCAGATCTTTTTTAGTTTTGTCAACAGCATCTTTTACTTTCTGTTTAGCATCTTTGATCTCAATGCCGGTGTTAAACTCAATGATAATAGCAGAAAAATCCTGTACAGAACGGGATGTTATCTTTTTGACACCGCTTATAGATTTCAGGTTCTTCTCTAATGGGCGGGTTACCAGATTCTCCATATCCGATGGTGACGTACCAGGGTAAATTGTAGCTACATTTACCATGGGAATTACAATCTCGGGGATCTGTTCTTTTGGGATCGAGTAATAATTCATAATACCAAACACTGATATTATGAATACCAGAACATAAACACTTATCTTGTTGTCAATCGCCCAGCTGGTAGCAAAAAATTCTTTATACTTCTTTTCCATGAAAATATTTTTTAAAACTGATAAAACCGATATCAGAATAATCCTTAAAATCTAATGTATTCGCCATCTACCAGTTCCTGATAACCAACTGAAATAACTCTGTCGCCAACTTTCAAACCCTGAATAATTTCAGCAACACCGTTATAGCTGTTTCCGATAACAACCGGCTGTTTAAATGCTGCACTGTATTTGTCCCTGGAACGCACTACATAAACATAACTACCGGCCTGATCGGTCTGTATCACATTCATTGGGAGAAGAATTGAATTGTCAGAATGGTAATCGTTAATCTGAATGATGGCAATCATATTGGCTTTTAAATCAGGAGAGGTGCTATTGATCTTTGTTTCAATCAGGAAGGTTCTGTTTATGGGATTAATATACTTACTGACAAAAAAAACTTCCGTTTCAACCTGCTTATTGGCATCAGGAAACAACACAATGAGCTTATCGCCTTTCTGAACCCTCGAAGAATACGCTTCTGAAACCTCGGCAATAACTTTAAGGTTTTTAAATTCAACTACTCTATATGCTGCCAAACGCGGATCAGGAGAAACGACGCCACCGACCTTAATATTACACTCTTCTATAATACCATCAATTGGTGATTTAATCTTAAATTTTTCAATCTGTTGCTTTAAAGATGTTATCTGTTGCTCAAGAGATTCCTTTGTGGTTTTTGACTGTAGATACTGTACTTCACTTCCGATTTTCTGATTCCAAAGGCGTTGTTGCTTGTCAAACATTTCTGTAGCAAATTTATACTGTGTTTGCAGACTTTCAAGCTGACTGCGATACTGCTGATCATCAACCTGTGCTAAAACCTGACCTTTAACAACACGCTGACCAACATCTGCATATTTAGCTGAAATGGTTCCGGGAGCTTCAGCAAAAACGCCGGCGTTCTGGTCGCCATCAAGTTTACCCTGTACTTTAATGAAGTGGTCGAATACATCAAGCTTAACATCTGTCAGACCAACAAATTTAAATTTCTCAGGGTTTATTGTTTCCGTTTGCCCCGATTTTAACTCATTCTCCAGATTCTTAATCTTATCAGTTATCTCCGTATGTTGTTGTTTTAATTTTTCTAATTGTGCCTGCTTATCGCTGCTGCACGAAAACATAAGAAACAAAACTACTATACCTGCTATACTTAAATTGATGATTTTCATATCTGATCTGATTTGTATTATTATTAAAATTACTTATCTCTATATCACTTATTAATAACTACTTAAAATACGATCGAGTTTTGCTTTCGCATTCAACAAAGAAAGAACAGAGTTGTAGTAGTTCGATTCAGCTGTCAGGAACTGGTTTTGGTTTTGTGTCAGCTCAAAACTTGACGATACTCCCTCGTGGTACTTGATAATCGTTTTATCATAAACCTTTTTACTCAGGGTCATGCTCTCCTTATTGGTCTTGAAGTTACTGAATGCGGTCTGATAGCTGCTCAAAGCTGATTCAAACTCCATGGTTAGCCCCTGCCCGGCATTTTCCTTATTCAGGCGCGATTTTTCGAGATCAAACTTAGCCTGACTGACCTTTGAATTGCGCATACCGCTGGTAACGATGGGTAAACTTAATGTAACACCCATTACATCTTTCACGGCAAAATTAAAAAATGCTTTTTTAGCCTGTTCCTGATGGCGATAGAAAGCAGAAACAGTTGGTAAAAACTTTGACTGTTCGCGTTTTAACATCAAAGCTGATACCTTTTCCAGATTGCTGATCATCTGGTAATCCACACTGCTTTCTAAATTAAACTGTGATGAAGACAGGTATTGGATATTTCCATGGTCAATAATGCCAGAAAGGCTATCAGTTAACACTAAAGACTGGCTGAAATCAACACCAAGCTGGTATTTTAGCAGTTTAATTGAGATTTCCTTCTGTGACTCAAGTGAGGTGATAAGAGTTTGAATGTTAGTCCTGTTGATTTTAATCTGATCAACATCGGTTTCCTCATTAAAACCTTGCTGGTTCATTTTAACCAAATCGTTATAGGTCTGGTCTATCGATTTCAGACTTTCATTCAACACCCTGACATTCTCACCAAGAACTAAAACAAGATAATAGGTACCTGCTACAGATTCTTTTGTTTGAACCTCTGTTTTAACAAGGGTTTTCTCCGACACTTGTTTTAACACTGTCATCGCCTGAAGGCCTACTAAATACTCACCGCTAAAAATGAGCTGAGAAACTGTAAAATCGAATGTTGTATTGTTCGGAACACCTAAAGATACAGGAGGAGAAGTTTTATATGCACTCAGAATATCATTTTTGGTAATAGCTCCATCCGGTAATGAATTTACATCCAGATATTGTCCGAAGCTTATTTGCGGAACTACAAACTGATGCTGATAATTTGTTGCAAAGTTCATCTGAGGAAGCCCTATTGCAGTGGTTTCCCAAACCTTCTTTTTTGCAATCTGAATATCAATTTTTGCTGACTGAATTGAACGATTATATTGAAGCGCATATGTTTGAGCTTCAGAAATCGAAAGTTTAAGTATTTCTTTATTATCCTGACTAAATCCTTCATTAATTAATCCCAGAATAACAAACGTTAAAAGACATTTTCGTATCAAATTCATACTTTAATTATTTATCGTTATTAGTTTCTAATTCTTTTATCTTTTTTTCTAAAACAATTATTCCTTTTTCGGTTGCAATACCACGAACATGGTAAGTTAAAAGTTCCACAAATAGTTTGATTGACGTAAACTCCTCGACTGTAAAGAGCTCACTGAAATGGATGTTTTCTGACCTCGACAGGTATAACTTTGCAATTACCTCTTCGTTCATATCCTCACGATACAACCCTTCCTCTTTACCTTTTTTAAGGTTCAAAAGAACGTATTTGTACATTCGTTCCCTGCGGGTTTTTACAGTTTTCTGATAGTGGTGCGGGTAATATTTCCTGAGGTCGTTTTCAGTTGTAGGATTTTGATCTCTCATCATTTTATTCATGAAAATCGATATCTCAACAAGCTCTTCAATTGCATTGAACCCGATTTTAAAGCACTTACTAATTTCCTCCTGTCTTAGCTCAATTTCATTATCAATAAACTTACCAACCAAATCATCTTTATCGGTCACGAATTGGTAAAGAGTTTTTTTGGAAATGCCCAGCTCACTTGCAACATCATCCATGGTTATACTCTTAATTCCATACTTCATGTACAACTCACGAACCTTCAACAGTATATTTTTCAGATCATCATTCATGCGGCAAAAATATAATCAAAAAACTTAGGAAACAAATTTTATATAAAATGTTTCCGTGGTTTATTTAAATTTATATAATGAGTTTCCGGAACCATATAAAAAACCCGGTGACCTTGACCATCTTTAGCCAGAGAAAATTGACTATCCCGGCAGGAGTTAAGTGTTTATTATTAAGTTACGTATGTTAATTGTAATCTAACCGGGCATATGTTGTCAGATTGTCTGCGGCCAGACAGGAAGATGAATGTGTTACAGATATATTTTATCTACTAAATATCAGACTTATAGCAATTTCGAGGAGTTTTTCTGTATTTTAACTATTGCCGTAATTATATCTTCCATATCTTTTTTAGTACCCAGGAAAACTCTCTGTCCTAATGATAAACCGGTTTCTTTACCGATTTTTT
>JBAWXY010000182.1:0-4412 GCA_037143835.1 Bacteroidota bacterium | reverse complement strand
CCGGGACATTCTGAACAATCCTTAGCAGTTACAACTTTGTTTCCCAATGCAAGTACTATTATCGATAACAGCAAAAGGAGTATATACCTTATTAATTTTCTGAAGAAATCAATCCTACTCATATATTGTAAATAATTAGATTTTTAATGCTCTAAAAAACCCACCCCTGCCTACCGGCAGGCAGGCCTTGCCCCTCCCAGGAGGGGATTTTAAAACCACTTTTGTCTTTTTCTTTTCTTTGTCCACCATAGCTTTAGCGAAGGTGGATTGTCTATTATTTTCTACCTGTTGCCTGATGCCTGTTGCCTATTGCCTTTTTTATTTCCTGGTAAATATATAAAGTTTAGAGTCAGCAGGATTTGCTGCATAAATAGTTTTTCCATCCGCAGAAGCCAGATCTAAAGGTACTGACGGGATAAACTTGTTTTTTGAGGAAACAAATTCAACAAACTCACCCGTTTTATTGAGAATTTTAATCCTGTTTATCCCTTTTTCAGCCGTAACGAATCCTTTTGGAATGATAATAAAATGAGCAGGATTGCAGCATCCGCAAAATGCTCCGGGAGCTAAACCTGGTTCTCCAAAATAGCTTTTAATTTCGCCTTCAATATTTCTTGTCTCAACTCTTCTGTGACCTGTATTAGCTACAAGCAGAGTATTATCGGAACCCAAAGCAACGTCGAAATAGGGACTGGGTATAATAAATTGCCCGTCATTCTGACCTATCAGTTTTTTGACCCCGCCACTTTTATCAAGAATAAATAACATTTTGTTCCCGGCATCTGCGAAAGCAACATATGAGCTGTTTGCAGTAACAGAAGTAATAATGCCATTATCCTCAAACGGGCCCCATTCATCTTTGATCTCGCCACCTGAACTGATAACCAGTATCAACTCCATGGTAGATGCAAAGATTGTATCTCCATAATTCGAAAGCGATGTAACAGGATATGGAGTCTTAAGGTTCCATTTTAATTTAAGATCACTATCATAACAGGACACGAATGAATCTCCGCCAAGGTATATATATCCGGCTGGTGAGACGGTGACGGCCTTCAGCGATCCTTCTTCTACATTAAATTCACGGGAAACCAACCAGGAATCGGGAAGGGAATCAATATCCCGGGATTCATTTTTGTTTTTAATAAAACCTTCCGGTCGTACAGAATCAAAAATCATATATCCTATAAAAACCAGGATAATAAACACTGAAACAATAGCCGCAATTTTCTTATTCATTTTGTTGTTTTTTTCCAATATTAAGACAAAGTAAATTTCTGGCATCCCTCATAATAAGGTAATTACCTGCAATTGCCATAGGTCCCCATGCCTCTATTCCATTAAGAATCTTATGACTTGCCAACAGAGTAACACTATTATTCTGCATTCTGAAAAAATATAGTTTTCCGTCATCATCCAGAAGATACATTTTATCACCGCTTACAATATAAGGACCCAGTCCGCGGCCGAATCTGTTTTCTTTACCACTTGACCAGACAGGCGTCAGCAGATCTGATTTATGATAACAAACAAGCTGTTTCTTAAGAGTACCAGCATTCTCAGGCATAAGGCTCCAGATGTAATCTCCGGTTATTATGGGTGTTTGCTGGTCGCTCGAAATTCCATTCGTTGCTTTATGTTGTTCCAGGACAGTTGCCGAATATCCTGATCCCTCCGCATTGATTCTGATTCTGGCACCACCAGCACCATAGCTTCCAAAAACTGCAATTTCATTATTGCCAAGAAGGAGGGGGGAAGCTGCAGTTGTTGCGGGGCTCCATTCAGTAGTCTTCCACATCAGCCTTCCAATATCATCTCCTTCAGCAGAAATACCGCATACTCCGCCTACAGCATTATAAACATACATTCGTTTCCCATGTATGACCATTGGCATAATCGAACCGTGAGACATTCTTAATGAATCCGGATTGGGGGTTTTCCATATAACCTTGCCTGTGGCACAATCAACTCCTATCATAAGTGCTTTTCCACCCGGAGCAATAATTGCTACATCATTATCTATCAATGGGCACTGCCCCGTATAAAAATCAGGTGTAATTCTGCCTTTTTCTTTTCCCGGTATCTCATATTCTTTTTCCAGATCAATTGCCCATAACATATTGCCATTCAGCGGATCGAGGCACATCACATGTGACCTTGGACCTATTGACACGAGGTACTTATCAGTAACAGCAGGAATAGTTCTTGAATATCCATGATTTCGCTTCAGATCAACATAATACCAGCGCCTCCATAATTCTTTTCCTGACTTAAGAGAGAAACATCTCAGAGCATCAGCTTTTTTTCTTTCATTATAATCGATAAGATATACTCTACCGTTATGAACTGCCGGACCGGCATATCCTTCTCCAAGAGTGGTTCTCCACATGATTGCTGGTCCGGAAGTATCCCACGTCTCGGCAAGAGGTGTTGTATCTTTACTTATATTATCAAAATCGACTCCTCTGAACCTTGGCCAGTCACCGGCAACAATTTCATCTGGTACAGCAAGAGTGTCAAAAAACTCACCTATGATTACTGAGTCAGATCTGGCTTCCATTTTTGGCCGGTTATCCATTCCGGGAACTCTTTCAAAAACATCAAATGGTTGATCTTTAAGTAGCCACCATAACAAAACTGCAACAAAAGTTGTAACTGCCACTCCTATAATTATTATACCATATCTTTTAACAGGTATCATCCACTCAAAAATGATATATTTTAATGAATTCGCAATATAAAAAAATCATTCATAATATGAGAATAGAGGTGATATTTAACAACCGCTCCAATAAAGATTTAAGGATTTTTAACATCATTTGGAATCAATGGGAATAGTCGTTTTTTAATAATACTTTTGATCTTAAAATCTTCAAAAATATGATTTTTGTCATATTAATATTATTTAACAAAATCAGCATTTATATAGTATTTATTTACTATATGTATTTATTTACTTATATTTTATAATATTTATATAACATTTAATATCATATTGAATAATGATTATTAAAATATTATTAGCTTTGCGACTTGAGTTTCTTAATTGCATTTATTCACATAACAATTAAAAAGAGAAAGAAGATGTGTGGAATTGTAGGCGTTTTTGATCTGAAAATAAACTATATGGATTTAAGGGCAAGTGTCCTTAAAATGTCAAGGAAGTTAAGGCATCGCGGGCCGGATTGGTCGGGAATATTTTATTGTGAGAAGGCAATACTTGCTCACGAAAGGCTATCAATCGTTGATCCTCAGTCGGGCAAACAGCCATTATACAGTAAAGATGGAAACCTTGTACTTGCAGTAAACGGTGAGATTTATAATCATCAGGAGATCCGTAAACGTTATGAAAATTCATATGAGTTTCTTACGCATTCAGATTGTGAAGTAATCCTCCCGCTTTATCGCGATAAAGGTCCGGCTTTCATTGAGGAATTAAACGGCATTTTTGCCTTTGCAATATATGATAAAGAGAAAGATTGTTATTTCATTGCTCGTGACCATATCGGAATAATTCCGCTTTATATCGGCTGGGATACTTTTGGAAGTTTTTATGTGGCTTCAGAACTGAAAGCTCTTGAAGGTGTTTGCAATAAAATTCAGGAATTTCTTCCCGGGCATTACCTTTACAGCAAGGAAGGTGTAATGACCAGATGGTATAGACGTAACTGGATGGATTATGCTGCTGTAGAAAAAAATGAAACAAATATTGAAGATCTTAAAATTGCCCTGGAAGCAGCTGTTCATCGTCAGTTAATGTCGGATGTTCCCTATGGGGTACTTCTTTCCGGAGGTCTGGATTCGTCTGTTATCTCTGCAATTGCGAAAAAATTTGCGCCAAAGAGGATTGAGACGCAAGACAAGAGTGAAGCATGGTGGCCGCAATTACACTCTTTTGCTGTTGGGCTGGTAGGTTCACCCGACCTGGCTGCAGCACGAAAAGTTGCCGTACATATCGGGACGATCCATCATGAAATTAACTTTACAGTTCAGGAAGGTCTTGATGCAATCCGTGATGTAATATATCATATCGAAACTTACGATGTTACAACAATCAGGGCATCAACACCAATGTACCTGCTTGCGAGGGTAATAAAATCAATGGGAGTGAAGATGGTCCTTTCCGGTGAAGGTGCTGATGAAATATTCGGAGGATATTTATACTTCCATAAAGCTCCCAATCCCAGAGCTTTTCATGAAGAGACTGTAAGAAAGATCAGCAAATTGCATCTCTACGACTGCCTCCGGGCAAACAAATCCCTGGCAGCCTGGGGTGTGGAGGGGCGTGTTCCTTTCCTCGACAAAGAATTTATGGATGTTGCTATGCGCCTTAATCCTAAAGATAAGATGATCAACAAGGAACGGATGGAAAAATGGATATTGAGAAAAGCTTTCGAAGATTATCTGCCTCC
>JBAWXY010000181.1:0-4442 GCA_037143835.1 Bacteroidota bacterium | reverse complement strand
CACTCATTATTGCCTACACCAGTACAAATGTAGACCTCGTAAAAAACAATATAATTTATAATATCCCCGACATCAGCAGAAAATATATCACGGGGAAGAAAGAGATCAACAGGATCAGGACAAACGGGAAATATGCATACCTGGCATGCAGCTTCGGAATTATTGTTGTGGACATTATTAAAAAGGAAATTTATGATACCTGGAAACCGGGAGGTGGTTCCGCAAATGCAGAAGTGTGGGACATAGCATTTGAAAACAGTAAAATTTATGCTGCCACAGGAAACGGGGTATTTTCTGCTGACCTTTCTAATCCGGGTTTATCTTACTTCGGAAACTGGAGCCTTATAAACATCCTGCCAAATCCAAACGGGAAATACACATCATTGATCTTTTCAGGTAATAAGCTATATGTGAACCGGTCAGATCCATTTTCGGGAAGCGACTCAGTCTATGCTATTGATGGAGCCGGAGTTAGTAATCTGTTTTCATACCTTCCCGGTGTTTATAACACATCTTTCGACCCGGCAAAAAGCGGATTTACAATTTCTTCCTCTGCTTCAATAAAATATTATAACAATGATGGTTCATTTAATAAAACTATCTCTTCTTATGGATGGGGAACACCAAATATTTCGCAGGCAGTCGCTGATGGCACTGATATATGGATTGCAGATATTAATTCCGGTCTTGTCAGAGGTGAAAACATGACAGTTTTTTCTGCTTTGACACTAGCCGGTCCGGCTTCGAATAATGCATATAGTATCACTTCATATAATGGGAAAACTCTAATTTGCGGAGGTGCTGTCGATGTTACATGGAATAACCTTTCAAAACCGTTGCAGGTATCCATCCACGAAAATAATAGCTGGACCTCCCTTTCATCCACTACAATCAAGGATGCCATGAGAGCCATTGTAGATCCGGATAACAGCAATCATCTTTTTGTATCAACATGGGGAGGAGGATTGCTTGAATACGAAAATAACAATCTTGTAAAACAATATACAGAGTCAAATTCACCATTACAGACAATAATCCCCGGACAACCGTATGTAAGAATCTGCGGTATGGTAATGGATAAAAATAAAAACCTCTGGATTACTCAAAGCGAAGTAATTGGTAGTATTAAAGTTCTTAAACCCGATGGCAGCTGGATTGTGAATCCTGTAACAGTTGATGCCCCGACAGTTGGAGATATTATTATTACAAGAAACGGGCATAAATGGATTGTTCTGCCCAGAGGTTATGGACTATTTATTCTGGATGACAATAATACTCCGGATGTTTTCAGCGATGACAGGTATAAGAAGATGCTTGTGAAGGATACTGAAAATAAGCCAATTTCGTTTGTCTATTCAATTGCAGAAGATCTCGATGGCAATATCTGGATTGGAACAGACCAGGGTCCATTAGTTTATTACAATCCGGAAAAAGTATTCGATGCTGACTTGAATGCTTTCCGGATAAAAATCCCACGAAATGACGGAACAGGTCTTGCCGATAATGTGCTGGTCACTGAATCTATATCATCAATCGCTATTGACGGGGCCAACAGAAAATGGCTGGGAACTTCCAGCTCCGGAGTTTATCTTCTCTCCCCAGATGGAACGACACAAATTAAAAACTATAATGAACAAAACAGCCCGATACTTTCAAATTCCATTGTCAGCCTTGCTGTTGATAATAAATCGGGAGACGTTTGGTTCTGTACATTAAAAGGGGTCCAGTCAGTGAGAGGTGACGCTATCCAGGGAGAAGAAAAATTTACAAATGTTTATACCTTCCCGAATCCCGTGAGGGAAGATTTCACAGGGAACGTGACAATAACCGGACTTATGAGGGATTCGCAGATCAGGATAACCGATATCAGTGGAAACCTTGTGTATGAAACGGTATCTGACGGAGGTCTGGCTACATGGGATCTGAAAACATACAATGGCAGCCGTGTTGCTACCGGAGTCTACCTGGTTTTCTGTGCCAGTAATGACGGCTCTCAGTCGTTTGTAACGAAAATGCTGGTAATTTGAATAATTTATTGGACATTATGCTTGAGAAAACCAGGGGAATAATACTTCATCAGATAAAATACACCGACTCCGGTATTATTGCACGGTTGTATACGAGGAAATTCGGAAGGCAAACCTTTCTTATCAAAGGGATGAGAAACAGAAAAGCTGGAAAACATAACATCCTTTTTCAACCGATGTTCATACTTGATCTGGAGATGTACTATAAGGCATCACGCGAAATGCAGGTCCTGAAAGAATTTTCTGTTTTCTTCACACCTTATGATATTTATTCAAATATAAAAAAGAGCTGTGTTGCAATTTTCCTCGGTGAGGTTTTAACCTCCGTTCTCAGGGAAGAAAGCCCACATGAAGAGATGTTCGACTATATTGAAGAATCAATAATCTACTTCGACAGGTGCAAAGAAGGTTTTGCAAATTTTCATATAGCTTTCCTTGCCGGACTAAGCAGTTTCCTTGGGTTTGAACCTGGTCCAAGAACAAATAAAAACGATTCATTTTTTGATATGACAAATGGCATTTTTGTTCCAATTCCTCCCGTTCATGGCAATTATGCAACCGGGGAAGTTTCAAATATACTTGCAGCCTTTTTTGTGGCATCATATGACACCGTGAGCAACATAATCCTTACCGGGACTCTGCGGAATGAAGTCCTGGAAACCCTTGTAAGATATTATTCGCTTCATCTTCCGGGACTGAAAAAAATAAATTCGCTTGAAGTGCTGAAAGAGGTTTTCAGCTGAATTTAAAGTCATCACCCTGAAGTTTTTTATATATCTTTAGACATCAAACAGATCATATAATGGCGATTATTCCATTTATAATTAACTGGCTTAATGTCAAGCGAATAAATCAGATAGAACTGTTTAAAAAATATCCTTTCGAAACACAGCAGGAGACTTTATACCAACTTCTTGCAAAAGCTGCACTAACAGAATGGGGGAGAAAATTCAGTTACTCTTCTATCACATCAATCAGGGAGTATCAATCGCGGTTTCCGGTTCAGACTTATGAGGATATTATACCTTATGTTGAAAGACTTCGTAAGGGAGAGACCAATCTTTTATGGCCGGGCGAAATCAGGTGGTTTGCAAAATCGTCCGGAACTACCTCCACAAAAAGCAAGTTTATCCCGATGAGTTGTGAAGCACTTGAAAATTGTCATTACAGAGCAGCAAAAGATATCCTTGCTATCTACACAATGCAGAGACCCGGCACCCGTATATTCTCCGGCAAGAGTCTTACCCTGGGAGGAAGTCATAAAATGAATCCGTTCAGTAATGATTCTTTATACGGCGATCTGTCAGCTATACTTATAGAAAATGCTCCTTTCTGGGTAGAAATAATCAGAACACCAAAACAGAAGATTGCCCTTCTGGAAGATTTCGAAGAGAAGCTTGAACTTATTACAAAATCAACCATTAATGAAAATGTAACGAATATATCAGGTGTCCCTTCCTGGTACCTCGTTTTAATAAAACAGATACTTGCTTATACCGGAAAATCAAATCTGCTCGATGTCTGGCCTAATCTTGAGGTCTTTTTCCACGGAGGGATAAGCTTTGCTCCTTATCGCGAACAGTTTAAAAAACTTATCAACGGCGACCAGATGAATTATATGGAGACATATAACGCCTCCGAAGGTTTCTTTGGAATTCAGGACGACCCCGGGAGAAGTGATATGCTCCTTATGCTCGATTATGGAATTTTTTATGAATTTATCCCGGCTGACAAAATAGACTCAGACTCTCCTCCTGTTTATACTATCGGTGAAGTTGAAAAAGGGGTAAACTATGCAATAATTATTTCAACCAACGGCGGCCTCTGGAGATATATGATGGGTGATACAATCGTTTTTACCTGCCTGAACCCTCACAGGTTGAAAATTTCGGGACGCACAAAGCATTTTATTAATGTCTTTGGTGAAGAGGTGATAATTGACAATGCTGATAAGGCTCTTGAATCAGCCTGTAAATCAACAGGTGCAGTAATTTCGGAATATACTGCCGGCCCTGTTTTCATGAACATATCTTCAAAAGGATCTCATGAATGGATAATTGAATTCGAAAAAGAGCCTGTAGATTTTGGAAAGTTCATTGAGTCCCTTGATAATTCGCTTAAATCAGTTAACTCCGATTACGAAGCTAAAAGGTATAAAGATCTTAATCTTGTTATACCTGTTGTCAGGCCGGTCCCGGCAGGAACATTTAATAAATGGTTAAAGGCTAATAACAAATTTGGAGGACAAAATAAAGTACCTCGCCTTTCAAACTCACGCGAATATATTGAAGATCTATATGTTATTGCAGGAATTTAAAGTGCCTAAAGTGCCTGGAGTTAAGAGTGCCTAAAGTTATAAAATCAATCATACATAATGAATCTATCTGGAATAAATCCTAACTTTAAGTACTTTAG
>JBAWXY010000180.1:0-4468 GCA_037143835.1 Bacteroidota bacterium | reverse complement strand
ATATGTATAGGGAATATCATTTTTATCAGCCCCCTTAAACTCCTCCTTTTCAACAACTTTCCAGATGTCAGAATCAATCTCAGGGAAATAGACATCGGCCGGAGCCTTTCTATGAACATGCGTGATATAAAGACGGTCTGTTATAGGCATAAACTGCCGGAACACACTCCCGCCTCCTATAACGAATATTTCTTCTTCCTTTTCACATTTACTCAGTGCGTCTTCGATTGAGTATGCAGTCACAGAACAATCTATACATTCATGCGGGACATCAGTAAGGACAATATTTTTTCGTCCGGGGAGCGGCCTCCGGGGTAATGATTCCCAGGTTTTTTCCCCCATAATAACAGCGTTCCCGGATGTCAGTTTTTTAAATCTCTTCAGATCTTCAGAAATGTGCCATAAAAGCTCATTATCCTTACCTATACCCCAATCTTCGGAAACGGCAACAATAATTGAAATCATACCTTATATATTATACAGAAATATCACCTTTAATATGAGGATGTGCAACATAATCTGTCAGGGCAAAATCATCATACCTGAACTTCAGAATATCAGTTACAGTGGGGTTAATTACCATTTTGGGCAACTGATATGGTTCACGGGTGAGCTGGAGCTTAACCTGATCAAGATGGTTAAGGTAAATGTGAGCATCACCTAATGTATGAACGAAATCCCCTTGTCTCAGGCCTGTTGCCTGCGCAATCATAAGTGTAAGAAGGGAATAGGACGCAATATTAAACGGTACTCCAAGAAAAATATCAGCACTTCTCTGATAAAGCTGGCATGATAATCTCCCTTCTGCAACGTAAAACTGGTACAAAATATGACATGGAGGAAGAGCCATTTTGTCTAATTCACCTACATTCCAGGCACTAACAATATGGCGGCGCGAGTCTGGTGATTTTTTAATGGAACTTATGACATTTACAAGTTGATCAATTTTTTTACCTCCGTAGGAAGGCCATGAACGCCACTGGTATCCGTAAACTGGTCCCAGGTTCCCATCTTTATCTGCCCATTCGTTCCATATTTTTACTCCATTATCGTTTAGGTATCTGGTATTTGTATCTCCCGAAATAAACCAGAGTAACTCATGAATAATAGACTTAAGATGGAGCTTTTTTGTAGTAAGAAGAGGAAATCCTTCTTCAAGGTTGAATCTCATCTGATAACCAAATACGCTAATCGTTCCGGTACCGGTCCTGTCCGTTTTTTTAGTCCCGGTTTTTATTACATGATCAAGAAGATCAAGATATTGCCTCATTCCAGTTATTTAGATTTCTTTCTTTTCTCAATTTCATCCCTTATAGCTGCAGCGCGCTCATAATCTTCAGTCTTGACAGATTCATCTATCATTTTATAGAGTTCCTCATCCGAATATGAATCATATTTGGTGCTTTCCGGTTCAAATAAACTGTCAATCTCATTGGCTGTAGATAATCCGGCATCAGTGGGATTGATGGTTATTCCGGCTTTTTCCAGGATGTCTTCAGTGATAAATATCGGACAGCCGAATCTTAATGCAAGCGCAACAGCATCGGATGTTCTGCTGTCGATGGAATATTCCTTTTCTCCATTGTTGCAAACAAGCTTTGAAAAGAAAACTCCCTCTTCAAGCTTATAGATCATGACTTCGCTAACAAAAATATTAAACTCATCTGCAAATTTTTTGAAAAGGTCATGAGTCAGGGGACGTGGCGGATCGAGATTTTCAAGTTTTATCACGATTGCCTGTGCTTCAAACCCCCCGATAATAATAGGGATCCTTCTCTCTCCGTTTTCTTCAATCAATAGCAACGCATAAGCTCCAGATTGAGTCTGACTGTAAGATATGCCCATCACTTTTAGCTTTACTCTCTTCATATCAATTATTTATGCGCCAGATGAATAACCGGTTTTTTATTGCATCTGACAAATATAAATATATTAGCACTAACACTAAGATTAACTATATTCTTTTTTATCAACAGCCATTTCAATTAAACCAGTATAGTAGTAAACATACTGAAATCGGGAATATTGCCGGGTAAGTCAACCTGATATGTGTTTAGCTTCTCCTAATAAAAAATTCACTGTATTGGTTTGTAAATAATCTAATTTGTATATCTTTGCAGTCCAATTTTGAATAAATCCGTAGGGGCAACTGAAGTTATATAATCACAGGATTATGTACGCCTCACGGAGTAACGTAAAAAAGATAAAAGATGTACGCAATCGTAGAAATTGCAGGTCAGCAGTTTAAAGTAGAGGAAGGCAAAAAGATTTTTGTTCACCGCCTCGAAGTTGAAGAGGGAAACCAGATTGAATTTGACCAGGTTCTTTTAATTGAGGACGATGGTAAAATTACTATCGGAGAACCCATAATTAAAGATGCTATTGTTGAGGGAAAGATTCTCGACCACATGAGAGGTGACAAGGTAATTGTTTTCAAAAAGAAGAGAAAAAAAGGTTACAGGGTCAAAAACGGACACCGTCAGAACTTTACTCAGGTTGAAATTGTCAGCATTAACGTCAAAGCCTCACCAAAAAAAGCAACTCCAAAAAAAGAAGAAGTTAAGGTAGCTGAAGTTAAAGTTACTGAAAAACCGGCAAAGGAGAAAAAAGTAGCAGAGAAAAAGCCTGCTGTTAAGAAGCCTGCTGTTAAAAAAGAAGAAGCTCCTGCAAAGAAAGCTTCTGAGAAAAAAGTAGCAGAGAAAAAAGTAACAGAGAAGAAAGTAACAGAGAAGAAACCGGCTGTGAAAAAACCAGTTGAAAAGAAACCGGCAAAAAAGAAAGAATAATAAAATCAAGGTATAAGCAAATAAAAATATATAATTATGGCACACAAGAAAGGAGCAGGTAGTTCACGTAACGGTCGCGATTCTCATAGTAAACGACTGGGTGTGAAGCTCTTCGGCGGCCAGGCAGCCAAGGCAGGCAACATCATAGTTCGCCAGAGAGGAACCAAACATAATCCAGGCCTCAATGTCGGCCTCGGAAAAGACCACACTCTTTTTGCTCTCGCCGATGGAGAAGTTGAGTTCAAAAGAAAAAGAGATAATAAAACTTATGTATCGGTTAAACCGGTAAGTGAATAAACTATTATCTTAAAAGATACTGACTCCCGAAATTCTTTTCTGCCTCAGGAAAGCATTATCGGGAGTTTTTTAATATTTTTACAGCAGGCTTCTTTCAGCCTGCTTTTTTTTATTAAATCATAACTAAATATGTTAACGATTAACCTGATCCGCGAAAAAAAAGAATTTATCATCGAACGGCTAAAAGTAAAAAACTTTGAAGCAGAAGAGATAATAAACAGAATTCTTGCACTCGACTCCTCTCGTCGTGAGATACAATCTAAAACCGATTGGATGCATGCAGAGATGAACCGGATATCCAAAGAGGTCGGATCTCTTATGAAGGACGGGAAGCAAGATGAAGCAGAAGCCGCCAAGGGAAAAACATATTCACTTAAAGAAGATATCAAATCTCTTTCCGACAAACTGATACCTATCGATAATGACCTGAAAAATGAAATCATCAGGCTGCCTAACCTTCCACACGAATCTGTTGTACCAGGACACGGGGCTGAGGATAATGTCAAGGTCAGAGAGGGTGGCGTTATGCCGCTTGTGTCTGAATCAGCAGTTCCTCACTGGGATCTCATTAAAAAATATGATATAATTGATTTTGAGCTGGGTATAAAACTCACAGGAGCAGGATTTCCGGTTTACAAAGGGAAAGGAGCTAAACTGCAAAGAGCATTGATCAGTTTCTTTCTTGATGAGGGGGAAAAAGCAGGTTACAGAGAGGTGATGCCTCCAATAATGGTTAATGAGGAATCCGGTTTTGGAACCGGGCAGTTACCCGATAAAGAGGGACAAATGTACCATGCCACCATTGATAATTTTTACCTCATTCCAACAGCTGAAGTACCGGTTACAAATATCTACAGGGATGTAATACTGAATGCCGATATGCTTCCTGTTAAGAATATTGCCTATACCCCTTGTTTCAGGAGGGAGGCCGGCTCGTGGGGAGCTCATGTAAGAGGCCTCAACCGGCTCCACCAGTTTGATAAAGTCGAAATAGTTCAGATCGCACATCCCGATCATTCATATAAATCTCTCGAAGAGATGGTAAGCCATGTTGAGCGACTTGTATCTAAGCTTGATTTACCATACCGTATACTCAGGCTTTGTGGCGGCGACATGTCATTTACATCCGCACTGACATACGACTTTGAAGTGTGGTCAGCTGCCCAGAAACGCTGGCTCGAGGTTAGTTCTGTATCTAATTTTGAATCGTTCCAGGCTAACCGGTTGAAATGCAGGTTTAAAGAGAAAGGAGACAAACAGACCCGTCTTGTTCATACTCTCAACGGTAGTGCCCTTGCCCTGCCAAGAATAGTTGCTGCAATCCTTGAGAATAACCAGACCGAATCAGGGATTAAAATACCTTCTGTCCTGGTTCCATATACAGG
>JBAWXY010000179.1:0-4479 GCA_037143835.1 Bacteroidota bacterium | reverse complement strand
ATTGGGCTAAAGCCCTGAGATGGTGCGGTATTGATACCGTTGGCTGAAGCCAACGGTAATTAAGTAGTGTTTCAGATTTTGTGGATATTAAGGCCACCACTGATTTCGAATATCATCCCTGTGGAGAAACTCCAGTCGCCCCTGGCTATTGATGCAACTGCTTTACCGATATCCAAAGGTAATCCCCATCTTTTTTGAGGAACAAGTCCTTCGCTGATCAGTTTGTCATATTTACCCTTGATTTTTATCGTCATATCGGTATCGATAATACCGGGACGGACTTCGTAAACAAGAATCCCCTCGTGCGAAAGCCTGTCAGCAAAAACTGTTGAGGCCATACTCAACCCGGCTTTTGAAACACAGTATTCTCCCCTGTTTGTAGATGAAAGTACTGATGATACAGATGTAATAAATATTATAACAGGCCTATAATCAGAGATTTGTTGTTTCAGCCAGATCATTTCCCTGGCAACCTTCTGGGCAAAGAAAAACGGACCTTTCAGATTAATATTCATTACTCTCTCGTAGCTCTCTTCAGTCATTTCAAGAACATCATTTCTATGAAGCGGCGCTACTCCGGCATTATTAACCAGAAAATCGATTCTCCCATATCTTTCAAGAATATTTGAAACGACCTCTTTATGACAACCTGTGCATGAGATATCCAGACCGACAGGAAAGAACTGAGCTCCTCTTTTTTCAACCTCCGGACCAAGAATTTCCATTCCTTCGCTATCTACAGAACGGGCTATTGCTGCAATATCATACCCTTCGGCTGCTAAAGCAATTGCAACCGACCTGCCTATCCCTCTGCTGGCACCTGTAATTACAGCTACAGGTTTGTCATTCATACGTAAAGAGTATAATCAGGTTTTACAGTAAATTTCGCTTTAAAGGTAGTAATTTGCCCGACTTTGTCAACAATCAAGATAATTATCTTCAAGATAATCCTTCCAGACTCTTTCAAACCAGAGATTCTGCTTTGGTATTTCTCTTACCTCTTCAAGATTAATTCTGACAATCCCCTTCTTTAAACCAACCTCCAGGATTTTATTTTCTATATCTCTATCGTACAGGCAAAGCTCCGGGTTCCGGTCCGATTCAGCCTTATCGCCACTCTTCGGCTTTCTCTTTTCTGTAACAATATATGATCCTCTGCTTCGTCCTCCATTTTCGAGATAAGACCTGATTGCCTCAAGATAAACAAAGTGAGTAATACAATGATCCAGCAACAAAAATGAATCAGCAAGTTCGCTGACAGAACCGGCGCCGATCTTCTCCGGAAGCTGATTCAGCATAACAGCAGCTTCTGAAGATGCGTTTGCCGCGTCTCCCCTGTCACGAATAATTCCTCCAGCCTCTGACATTCTCTTTCGTATTTCTGAAAGATACTTTTTATTGCAGGCAGCATTGCCTGAAGACGTCCATTTGGTAGCAAGTGTCAACGCACTATTAATTATATCCTTAGCTTCGGAAAGAAAAGCACCATAATCCAATGACGGCAACTTATACTTTTTACTGATGTATTGTGCTGCCCTGTAGCTCCCCACCTGACCGGAATTTAATGCTGAACCGCCGGGGCGGTATACACCGTGGGAGCCATTCACCTCCCCGACCGGGAAAAGGTGCCTGAGATCAGATTCCCACCATATATTGGCTTTCAGCCCTCCGTTATTATGTTGCGCACAAACGGCAATCTGAAGAGGTTCCGTTGCCAGATCAATCCCTTGCTCTTTAAAAAGAGCTATGGCAGGAGCATTTATAGCACTCAATCTTTCGATAGGAGTGCCTTTCAGAGCACCTGAATTCCTGAGATAACTTTCAACCTCAGGATCGAGGTTCTCAAGTGAAAAAGATTCACCTGTTTCCCATGATGGATTTCTGGTGTAGTCAATAAAAACGTTTCGTCCCTTTTCGTTGATTTCTCTGTAAACAAGAAGATCAATCAGTGAAGACCCATGATTACCGACCTTCCCGGGATCGAAAGGCCATTGATATCCTTTCAGAAAGACAGCTTTTGAAAGAGCCCTGATGTCAGGGAAGAAATCATTCAGAAATTCCTTCTCATCTTTCCCTTGTTTATCTTTTGATATATATCGGGGGATAGCCTGCTGATAGCTTCCCGAAAGGTTCCATCTGAATTTAAGTGATGCTATTCCAAATTGAGATTCAGTAAGATTTTGTCCGGTTGCTCCTGCTTTAAAAGCCATTCCGATCGACCCGCTCTGTGACAATGGATAAACAGTTGTTTCATATATACCTGCCGGGCCTCCGGTTCCAAGGATCACATTTGTCGAGTTAAACAAAACAAATGCTCTGGTATGATCCTTCTCATTGGTATTTAGTGCAATGGCCCCTATGACTTTTGATCCTGAAATATCTGTCAGGAGAGCAACACAATGATGATTATCAAGAACTGCAATATCACGTCTTTTTACTTCCGCAGCAAGTGCCTCAAACATTCTTTTGGAGGTGTATGGCCCCACCGAGGTGGCCCTGGAGCGACGGTCGTGATCAGTTTTGTAACCTGCCCATGCACCGTATTTATCATGCGGAAATCTGACTCCACGGCTAACAAGGTTCATGAAAGCCTGAACCGATCCCTGAGCTTCGCAAAGTGCAATATCGCCATGCATGCATTTCCCGTTGAACAGATCCTGTGCCATTTCTGAAACTGAATCCGGTTTATCGCCGCTGAGAGAAAGTTTATAATAAGTCTGCTTATCCGATCCTGCATTGTTAGAGGTGCCGCCGCCCCACCGGGATGTGGCAATCAGAATATCCTTTTGTCCCATTGAATGAAGGCTCACAGCAGCATTAAGAGATGCAGCACCACTTCCGATTATCAGTGTGTTAATACGATAACAATCGATTGTATAATTGTTTATAACGATTTTTTCACTTTCCATCGGCAATAAGTTTTTTCAGTTCATTCCCGTAAATTTCACGATCGCGAATTACACATCCTCCCGGTCGCATGTTTCTTATCAGCCTTGTGCATCCTGAACATGTTATACAGATTTTTGAAGGATCGGCTTTCCCATCTCTGATAAGATCAAGTGGAAGAGAAGGGTAAGCAAATGAACTTCTACCAAAACCTATAAATGAGGCATCTCTGTTTTTAAGAACAGCGGCACCAACATTCGGAGCATACTGCCTCAGATATGAATAAGCTGAACCTATGAAAAATAATTCAGGAAACCTTTTCTGAAACAGGGCGGTCCCGTTTATCATTTTAATTACTCCCTGAAGAGGGTGTTCCTCAGGAACCTGCTGGTCAGGTAATGGGTTGTCGTATGGACGTGTTACATGAGGATTTAAGTACGGGCTGCCCATACTGATATTAAATAATGTGATGCCCCTGGCTTTAAGTTCTTCAACTAATAATAAAGGTTCAGAAAAATCAGGCTTGTTGTCCGTATCTACTCCAAACCCGCCCTGATACATGTCAGAAATGTTTAACCGTGTTGTGATGATTATCCCGGGGACTTCTGCTTTTATCCTCTCGATTGTTTCAAGCATGAACCTGAACCTGTCAGCAGGATTCTCACCACCATAGATACTCTTATCGCGTGATCTGGCAGCCAGTAATTCAATCATAAGATATCCGTGACATGCTTTTATATCAATAGCATTAAATCCGGAATTTGCTACCAGTTTTGCAGCAAAAACATACTGGTCCTGAATTCTTTTCAGATCATCATCAGTGAGAATATACGGGACTCCCTTATCGAGTGTTTGGTTCAGTGCTGCTACCTGAGGTTTTGGTTTACCATAGGGTTTGCTGTATCGGCCGGAATGGGTGAGTTGAATAACTAATAGCGGGCTGATTCCCACCTGATCAGCAGCTCTTCGCACCTCATCATTAAGTGAAGTAAAAACAGCAGAGTTGTTTTTGTTTATCCATAGCTGGTTCGGATTAGACCTGCCATCGGAAGAAACCGCAACAGCTTCATACCATATTATTCCACTGCCACCACCGGCATAACGAAGGTAACGTCTTCTTGTAAGGGCCGATGGAGAACCTTCAGTTTCAGAATCATATCCCTCCATAGGATGAACAACCAGACGGTTTGAAATAGAAAATCCGGCTATTGATACCGGGGCAAGTAAAGGAGATATATCATCACTGAAAGGTAATTCAAAACCAAGGGCAATGGCCTTCTGTATAATTTCATCTTTGTTTTTAAACCTGAACTTTTGGTGCATGGATATGAAAAAATCTTAATCATGAAAATCGCCGGAACTAAATCTCGGGTTAACAACATTGTTATATATTGATCCGAATGTATAAGTAATCTCGACTCCTCCTTCTACGCGGTATTTTGTTGCAACTTCTCTTAGCTGTAATAATCTTTCAGCTTCGGAAATGTTTCCCTTTTTAAGATTCAGCTGATCATTTATATGAGCTATTCCTCCATTGATCCGCAGGGACAATCCTTTAAAAATTCTTATATTGACTGAAGATAACAACTCAAG
>JBAWXY010000178.1:0-4740 GCA_037143835.1 Bacteroidota bacterium | reverse complement strand
GAAGCTCCGTTCGCCCTTAACAAGGTTTACATGAGCAAAAATATCCTGATCCTTCATTTTGTCTGAAAGATAACTTAAACCATTTGATGCTGTATCGAGATATGGCGAGTCTATCTGTTCAATATCACCGGTAAAGACCATCTTGGTTCCTTCTCCGGCTCTTGTAATAATGGTTTTAATCTCATGGGGAGTAAGATTCTGTGCCTCATCAACAATGAAGAAGATACTTGAAAGACTCCGTCCCCTGATATATGCGAGGGGGGTTATTACAAGCTTATCCTCTTTCATCATATCGTTAATCCTTAGAAATTCGGGACTCTGGTGGCTAAACTTATGTTTAATAACGGTGAGGTTATCATATAAAGGTTGCATGTAAGGATCCATTTTTTCCTTAACATCTCCTGGCAGAAATCCAAGATCGCGGTTCGCAAGAGAAACAATCGGCCGGGCCAGAAATATCTGTTTATATCTTTTGTGTTGCTGAAGTGCAGCAGCAAGCGCAAGAAGAGTTTTACCTGTTCCTGCTTTGCCTGTTAATGATACCAGTTGAATATCAGGATTCGAAAGTGACTCGATGGCAAATGTCTGCTCGGCATTGCGTGGATCTATGCCATAGGTTGGTTGCTTAATTACCCTGTTGAGCATTTTATTAACGGGGTTATAATGAGCCAGGGCGCTCGATCCGTTATTCTTCAAAATGAAAAACTGGTGCCCCTTAAGATTAGCCTCCAAGCTAAATTCTCCGGCATTTACTCCGTCTGGATTCTCATAAAGCTTACTTATTAATTCCTGTTTTACACCCTCGAGTATCCTTATTCCTTTGTAGAGATCGTCAATATTGGCGACCTTGTCGTTTTCGTAATCCTGTGCAATGATTCCAAGCGATTTGGCTTTCATCCGGAGGTTTATGTCCTTCGTAATAAGCACAACTGTTTTATCCTTATTGGCACTGCAGACATACTCAGCGATTGCCAGTATCCGGTGATCAGCTGTTCTTTCGGGGAATGACTGGCTGACCTTTTCAGAAAAATCTTTACCTGTTTCGATATGCATATTCCCAAGGTTTTCTCCAAGTGGGATATTGGCTGTCAGAAGCATATCTCCCGAGAGCTTGTCAAGCTCCCTTGTAAATTCACGGGCATGAAAATTGATGAGATCATTTCCCCTCTTGAATTTATCAAGCTCCTCGAGAACAACAATAGGAATTATAATATCATTCTCTTCAAAATTATAAATACATTTATAATCATGAAGCAAAACGTTTGTATCAATAATAAAAAGTTTCTTGTTGTGTTTCCTTTTCATCGTTAGTAATTTAATATCAATATATTACATGAGCGCAATTACACAAATTCTGTATTGTAAAAATAACTAATTTCAGGTACAAATTGTTATCTGACTGTTAAGTTTGTTAATTTGCATGAAAAAATTGAAATAAATTGAAATAGGTTGAAATAGGTTGAAGGAGAAATAATCCTGTCGCCTGTCGCCTGTCGCCTTTTACTATTGGCAATATTAGCCTATGACTTACGAACAAACCCTCGAATTCTTATTCAGTCAGCTTCCGGCTTATCACAGGATCGGGAAAGCTGCCTATAAGAATGATCTGATTAATACCATCTCCCTTGATAATTATTTTGGTAATCCTCACCTTAAATATCGTACAATTCATGTTGCAGGAACAAATGGCAAAGGGTCTGTTTCGCATATGATTGCGTCAATTCTTCAGGAAGCAGGATACAGGACCGGTTTATACACTTCTCCTCACCTTAAGGATTTCAGGGAAAGAATAAGAATAAATGGTGAGATGATCCCTGAAAAGGAGATTATTGCATTTGTGCAAGAGCATAAATGTATCATTGAGTCCCTGAAACCTTCATTTTTTGAGATGACAGTAGCGATGGCTTTTGATTACTTTGCAAAAAGCAAGGTCGATGTTGCAGTTATTGAGGTTGGCCTGGGAGGAAGGCTTGATTCAACAAATATTATTAAACCTGTTCTTTCGGTTATAACAAATATCGGCCACGATCACATGGATCTCCTTGGAGATACTTTCGAAAAAATCGCATCAGAAAAGGCAGGAATTATAAAAGAAAAAATTCCGGTTGTGATAAGTGAAACACACCCGGCTACAAAGGAAATATTTATTTCAAAAGCTGCTGAATCGGGTTCTGCGATTTCATTTGCTGATGAGAGGTTTTCATGCCATCTTCAGGAAAGTGACAGTCTGAATGGTGATAGAAGATATACGATAACTGATCTGGTGACCCATCAGAAATTCCAAGGGGAAACAATGCTTGGGGGTGATTACCAGTCAAGAAACATACAGGCTGTATTCAGTGTATTTTATACACTAAATGGATTTTTTAAATATTCAGAGAAGAATATTATCGATGGTATCAGAAATGTAGTCAAAAACACCGGTCTTAAAGGTCGCTGGCAGATATTGAGTCATGATCCATTAACTATTTGTGATGCAGGTCACAATAAAGAGGGCTTAGAATATGTTATGGACCAGATACGACGGATTCCAAAGTCAGGATTACATATGATCCTGGGGTTCGTTAATGATAAGGATCTGAAATCAGTTTTACCACTTTTCCCATATGAAGCAACCTATTATTTTACCAAAGCCCCGGTTCCCCGGGCACTAAATGAAGACACCCTCAGATCAGAAGCTGGGAAATACGGACTTATCGGACAGAGTTATCCGGATGTCAAGACTGCTCTCTATCATGCCCGAAAAAATGCTGCAGAATCAGATATGATTTTTATAGGAGGCAGCACATTTATTGTAGCTGAGGTTATTTGAATTTATTAATTAGATTTGTGCATACCTAACCTCTTAAACCATGAAAAAAGTGTCACTATTTTTTCTTTCCCTGGTTCTGATGTTACCGCTGACAGGACAAACTGAAAAGAAGATTACCATACTTCATACCAACGATCTTCATTCGCGGCTTATTGGTTATGCTCCCGAATCAGCATATTCTCCTTTGACAGTGAACGATGACAATACAATTGGCGGATTTGCCAGGATCGCTGCCATAATAAAGACTGAAAAGGAAAGTAATTCCGGAACAACTCTGGTTCTTGATGCAGGTGATTTTATGATGGGAACACTTTTCCCAAGTCTTGAAAAGAAAACCGGTTTTCAGCTTCGGCTGATGAAAGTAATGGGGTATGATGCCATAGCTCTCGGTAACCACGAATATGATTTCGGACCAGAATGGCTGGCCGGAGTAATCAGCACATCCAGTAGTAAAGGAGAGATACCTTCATTACTTGACGGTAATGCGATGTTCGACAAAAGAGACGGCAAGGATGATGCTCTTGAAAACCTTTTCTCCGAAAACCTTATCAGCAGAAAACTGGTACTGACAAAGGATGGTATTAAAATCGGCGTTTTTTCGATCCTGGGTAAAGATGCTGATGGTGTGGCTCCTAAAGCGGCTCCGGTCACTTTTGCAAAACAATCCTCCTTTGCAAAGAAAATGGTGAAGGAGCTTCAAAGCAAAAAATGCGATATTATTATCTGTATTTCACATTCAGGCGTTCTAAAAGAGAAGAATGGAGAATGGGGTGGAGAAGATGTTGAACTGGCAAGGGCAGTTAAGGGAATTGATCTGATCATTGGAGGACATTCACATACCAGACTTGATCAGCCAATTATTGTTAACGGTATTCCCATAGTACAGACAGGGGAATTCGGCCAGTTTGTTGGTCGTCTTTCATTAATATATTCGGATGGAAAACTGAGAGTTGAAAGTTATAAGCTTATTCCGGTTGATGATAAAATTTTGGGTGATAAAAATATAAATCAACTCATTGAAGAACAAAAAGAAAGGATAACAACTGAAATCCTTGAGCCTCTTGGGATGGACTATAATAGACCGGTAGCTGAAACAGATTTTATTCTCGAAGGCAACGATGTCGGAGACTTTATGAATAGTAATCTTGGACCATTTGTTGCCGATGCTATCCATTTTTATGTAAATAGTCATGGCGGTAAAGGTACAGATGTAAGCATGGTTGCTGCAGGAGTGTTATTCGACAGAATAATACCCGGAGTACAGATGGCACCCGACATTTTCAGGGTAGTGCCACTTGGTTCCGGTAAGGATGACGTTCCGGGTTATCCCCTTTCAAGGTTGTATGTAACTGGAAAGGAGTTGAAAAGCATTCTTGAAATATTGCAGGTTGCTTATAAATCAAGTCCCGATAACTATTGCTATTATTCCGGTCTGAGAGTTGAATATGATCCTGAAAAGGGGTTACTTAAGAAGATAAAAAAGATTGAGATAGTCCATTCTGATGGCAGTGTGGTAAATGTTGATTTTTCGAAAAAGAACAAATCTCTATATTCAATAACTGCTAATTCCTATATGCTCGAATTTATTGGTATTCTCAAAAAGATGAGCTTCGGGTTGATTAATGTTGTACCCAAAGATTTTGCCGGGAATAAGGTTAAAGATATGAAAACCGCCGTAATTGATATGGATGAAAACAGTGAAGGAGTTCAGGAAGGTAAGGAGTGGCTGGCACTGATGGAATTTCTCAGCTCAATGAAAGATGCCAATGGAAATGGAATACCCGACATTAATAAGAAATATTCTGGTCCTGTGAAGTGTTTCTTCCCTGTAAATGCTAAATAAACTGATTTAGACAGGAATGGGGGTCATTGATCCTTAAGCCATGATGTGTGTTCATCAACCTGTTCAAAGTTCGCCATTGCAATGG
>JBAWXY010000177.1:0-4742 GCA_037143835.1 Bacteroidota bacterium | reverse complement strand
CCAACACAGGTATATCCTGCATAATTGATATCAGAGGCAACAGAACTAAAGAGACTGAATGGGGGACCCAGACTGTAATAAAAGGAGAAATTTATCCCGAAACCAGAATGACACCCTATGTAAAATATGGTGACTACCTTATGCACATTTCTTCATTAATCAGTGTCTTCATCCTTTTAATTATCTTCATTGCGATACCAATCAAAAAAATATTTAAGGCGATTTAACAAAATAGTGCAACTCTTAAAATATCCTTTTGTCTTTATAACCAGGAAAGCTTATCAGGTGGATAATTTAAACGTTTATATACATGCTCCGCTTATTGAGGAGTGCATAAAGGGCAATAGCAAAGCTCAGTTCAGGCTATATAACCAATATTCAAAAGCTATGTACAACCTGGCATACAGGATATTGAACAACCGTGAAGATGCTGAAGATATGCTGCAGGAGGCTTTTGTAGAATGTTTCAGGAATATCGGGTCATTCCGGTTTGAATCAACATTCGGTGCCTGGCTAAAAAAAATAGTTGTAAATAAATGCATAAACCAACTGAAAAAGAGGAAAATTGATCTGACCCTCTGTGAAACGTTACCTGTAATAATTTATGAAGAAGAAGAGGAGATTACATACGATACAGGAAAGATATTCAAAGGTATTGAAATGCTTCCCTATGGTTACAGAATTATATTTACTCTATATCTGCTTGAAGGTTACGACCATACTGAAATATCACAGATACTGGGAATATCCGAATCGACTTCAAAATCTCAGTATTCGAGAGCAAAAGAAAAACTTAGAAATATACTTTCAATAAATTAAAAATATATGGACAAGCTTGAAGAACAAATAAAGAAGAACAGGGAGGATCTGGACAGATACAGTCCATCTTCAGGTGTATGGAAAAGAATAAAGAGGGGATTAAATAAGGAAAAATCTCCAATTCGTCAATGGCTTTCCATTGCGGCAATGATTGTTTTTATTCTTGGTACTGTAGTAGTTTTCTTCAGTCCGGGAAAAAGGTGGTCAGATATTAACAGGGGAAAAAACAATGAGGCAGGACTGACATCGACCAATCCTCAGATGAAAGAGATCGAGATTTATTATAACAACCTGGTAAACTCACTATACCGTGAAGCAACTCCCTTACTGACCGTAAATCCTGAAATTGAAAAAGAGCTTAATACTGACATTTCACAGCTCGATAGTATTTGTTCAGATATTAAAAAGGATCTGAAAGATAATGTTGCAAACCAGGAGGTTGTCGAAGCATTGATCCGGAATTACAGGATAAAGATCAGGCTTCTTGAGGATATGCTGATTATATTGAAGGAAAATGAAAATAATCCTGAAAAAAACAAAAGCTATGAACTATAAAACCATCATAACCGTTAATTTGATATTACTCATATTCAGATCATTATCGGCACAGAGTGATTCAGAAATGCGGAGTTATATAAAGACAGTCCCGGTAGGAAAAGAAACTTCTCTTGAGGTTTTCAATAAATACGGAACCATCCAGATAACTCCCTGGAACAAAGATTCAGCTTATATAAGGGCTGAGGTAAAAGCATTTGCACCAAACCAGTCAAAGCTAAAGAAAATGTTCGATGGAATAACAGTTAATATCACTGAAACAAAATACCTGGTAAGAGCTCAAACAGATTTCACCCAGAACATTAATATGTTATTCGAAAGTTTTAAAGGGATGACAAGCAAACTGATTTCTTACGATTCGCGTGTCGAGATCAATTATTACATTAGTATACCTGAATATCTGAATCTTAAGATTGAAAATAAATACGGTGATGTATATATGGAAGATAATACCGGGGATTTTTCAATTTCAGTATCCAACGGATCGTTTAAAGCTAACTCCATTGGTAAGGGATCATCAATAACCTTGGCCTTCTGCGATGCAACAATCAATTCAATGACCTCCGGGAACATTGATGCCTCTTTTTCCGAAATTTCGATCGGTGAGACGGGAGATATCTCAATAAACTCAATCTCATCAAGATATGATATAAAAAAAGCCGGAATGATCCGTTTTGAATCACGCAGGGATAAATTTTTCATTGATAATATTGAAACACTGCATGGCAATTCATATTTCACCGATTATAAAATAAGCAATCTTAAAAAAGAACTGGACCTCACAACCAGGTACGGAAGTGTGAATGCCGACCTTATTGAAAAAGGATTTGAAGCAATAAATATCAATTCAGGCTATTCCGATATCTCACTTGAATTTGATCAGGGCTCATCATACAATCTGGATATCAGACATATAAATGCCTTCCTGGTTTTGCCTGACCAGAACGTCAATACTGAACAGAAAGCCCTGAATGAAGAAAAGAAGGAATATATGACATATGGGACGGTTGGCAGAAATCCGGGATCAACTAAAGTAAAAATAGATGCCACACGTGGTAATATTTATCTTAAATAATTTTCTTCGCGATGCAACTTTGACATTGATCTGATGTCTTTATTCAAAAAAAATATCAATTAAAATTCAATTTAAGATGAAAAGCAAATATATCATACTGTTTATCGGGGCTCTCATTATTTCACTTAGCTCCTGTCTGGAAGACCTTCTATGTGTCAGGGGAAATGGAATAACTGAGACGGAAATCCGAAGGTCCGGAATGTTTTACAGACTTGAAAACTCAACATCAATTGATGTAGTTTATAAAAAAGCAGATACAACAGGTATTACAATAAAAGCTGATGAGAATCTTCTGGAATACATTGTAACCGAGACAAACGATAATACCCTTGAGATTAAAGCCCGGACTGGTAACACTTGTCTTGATTTTAAAGAAAGACCTCTCATTACAATAACATCGCCAAACCTTGAACAGGCGATTATTTCAGGATCAGGAGCCTTTATTGCTGATGAAATGTTTGGTGACGCCATGATAATAAAAATGAGTGGTTCCGGTGATATTTCAGCCGAGCGGGTATCCTGTACAGGCCTTACGGTAATGCTATCAGGATCGGGTAATATAAATATTAAAAATTGTCAGAGTATAACTTCAGATATCTTTCTGAGTGGTTCAGGAAGCATTAATATTAAGGGCAAGAGTGAAGATTGCGATGTCAAAATTACAGGTAGCGGAGAAGTATTTGCCGAGAATTTCCTTCTTGGTTCGGCATCGGTAATCATTTCTGGTTCTGGTAATGCTTTCATAAATGTTGAACATGCCCTGACCGGAATAATTTCAGGCAGCGGGAATATTTATCTGAAAGGTAATCCGACAATCAGTCAGACCATCTCAGGTTCAGGCAAAATAATTAAATACAAATAGAAACTATTAAACAATGAAAAATTTATTCATTTCAGTCCTGCTTATAATTATCCTTTCTCCTGAATTTCTTTCAGGACAGAATGCAACGAAACAGGCCGGACTCCGGACTGGCTTCAGGGGTGGTATTTTCTATCAGATAACGAATGAGACAGGTAATGCAGAGATTGGATATAATGCGATGCTCAGTTTTAATAATAACGGGATACAACTTACCGGCCTGAGGATCATCTATGAAACATCATTAAGTGAAATATCGCCTGATCTTTTCTTTGCATGGGGGTATGGAGGTCATGTTGGCTTCATATATGCCGATCACCTTGGATTCCTTGGAGAAAGATACAGTTTCCAGGGAGAACGTTTCTGCCCGGTATTCGGTGCTGACGGATGGTTAGCTGCTGAATACAGGTTCCGTGATATTCCGCTGAATATTAGCCTTAATATCAAACCATATGTCGAATTAACAATACCATCATTTGTTAAGGTTATGCCGGCAGATATTGGTATCTCAGTTTCGTATGTTTTCTAATTATTGATTTTAAAAAATACCAAGATGCAAAAACAAGTCATTTTATCTGCATTATTTATCCTGGTCTGTTCAGCAGCATTCTCACAGGATTCTGAGTTTCAATATTATAAAAATAAGGAGATCAAAACATTACTGGGTCGTGACAGAGCAGGTGGCGGGTATGGTGCGTTTACAACAGGTTATTCGGTTATAGATAATAAACATGCTGTTTTATTCGGGGGAAGATTCGAATGGATGGCCAGCCATTCCATCGGGGTTGGATTCGGAGCAACAGGTTTCATTAACGAATTCCATTATGAAACCTTGCTTGACAGGGAGGTGTTTCTCGCAGGAGGATACGGAGGCCTTTACATTGAACCTATACTACTTCCCAGGTTTCCTGTTCACCTTTCCTTTCCTGTACTTTTCGGGGCAGGTGGTATATCCTATGTCTCGAAAGAGGGGAACATGAACAATAACCTTATTGAAGATTATGAAGCATTTCTAATCATTGAACCTGCAGCTGAACTTGAGCTTAATCTGACCAGATTCTTCCGTTTTGCTATCGGGGCATCTTACAGATTTCCAACAGCTTTTGATGTTGGCTTGTCAGGTACTCCGACAGCCAACGCTCAGTCTATCAAAGGCATGAGCTATACTGCAACATTTAAATTCGGAAAATTCTAATTGTACTTCATGAACTCACCCCCTTTTTTTCCCCCTCTCTACTTCGTAAAGAGAGGGAACTGGCTATATTAGAGTGCCTTACTCCCCCTCTTTGCAGAGCAGAGAGGGGGATGGGGGGTGAGTTCGTATGGATTCAGAGAGAGGGATATTGGGTTATTAGTGGGATTTGGCTGAGTTAAATTGCTCCACCCCTTCGTCGAGCCACTTTTTATACTCCTCAACATTCAGGTTGGTTGGCA
>JBAWXY010000176.1:0-4758 GCA_037143835.1 Bacteroidota bacterium | reverse complement strand
ATAGTTATGCAACCGGAACTTGATTTGTTTGCAATATTGCCGGAAGATAAGATTCCGGAGAAAGGTAAGATTCTTATATCAGAACCTTTTCTGCCCGATACATTTTTTAGCCGGAGCATTGTATATCTCACCGATCATACTCCCCAGGGATCGGTTGGTTTTATCCTGAATAAAAAACTTGATTTAAAAGTCAATGCTGCAATTGCAGGTTTCCAGGGCTGGAATGAAAATCTCAATATGGGAGGGCCCGTAGCCCCTGATACACTTCATTATCTGCATAATCTGGGCGATATGGTTCCTAAAAGTGTACATGTGGAAGGAAATATTTTCTGGGGTGGGGATATTGACAGCATAAGAAAACTGATAAAAACAGGAAAAATCAAGCAATCACAGATCAGATTTTTTCTTGGTTACTCAGGTTGGTCAGCAGGTCAGCTTGAACGAGAGCTTAAAGAAGACTCATGGGTCATTGCAAAGGTAAAGTCCGATATTGTTATGAATAACGGAAGTGATGATGCATGGAAAAGAATCTTAAGAAGCTTTAACAACAAATACAGGATGTGGGCTGATTTCCCCGATTCGCCTGAAATGAATTAAAGATGAAGTATCTTAAAAACCAACTCCTTCAGAAGATCGCCTGGCTCAGTGCCTGGATCTCCGTAACCTTTTGATTTCATGTCGAATGTGCGTAGAAGACTGATTATCTGTACAGTCTTTGATACATTGTATTGCATTGCTGAAGTCTCATAATCCTTTACGAAAAAAGGATTAACCTTCAAAACTGAAGCAACATTGTTTTTTGACTTGTCCGTTAGATAATGATAGGTGAGAATCTTGCTGAAGAATCCGAATAGTGATAAAATTGAAAGGGTAATAGGATTATCTTTTGGATTATTGGCGAAATAGTGAACTATCATATTGGCTTTCAGTATATTCTTTTCACCGATTGCCTTCTGCAGCTCAAAATTATTATAGTCCTTACTTATCCCGATATTCTTTTCGATCAGAGAAGTCGTAATCACAGGTTTACCTGACGGAAGAGTGATAAGAAGTTTATCGAGCTCATTTACAATCTTATGAAGATCTGTTCCAAGATATTCAGTCAGCATTGCACTTGCACTGGGATCTGTTTTAATTCCTTTTGTCATAAGGTGTCTCTCAATCCATGCCGGAATCAGATAATCGCGTATTCGTGCTGATTCAAAATAAACAGCATGGCTCTCGAGAGCCTTATAAAACTTTGTTCTCTTATCGATGGTTTTATACTTATAACTGAATACCAGGATAGTTGATAAAAGAGGCTTCTCAAGATATATAGCAAGATCCTCAATTTTTTTTAATGACTGTGCTTCTTTTACAATAACCACCTGGTGACTTGCCATCATCGGAAACCGGCGTGCAGTGTCGATTATTGCAGCAATATTGGTATCGTCTCCATAAATGATGATCTGGTTAAAGGCCTTCTCAGCCTCAGGGAGGATCTTGTCTTCTATGTAATCAATAATGAGATCAATATAGTATGGCTCTTCACCCGCAAGAAAGTAAACAGGCTTAAATATACGGTTCTTCAGATCGGAAATTATCTCTTCGTAGGTAACAGCCATTATCAGAATTTTAGATGTTTAACAGAAACACCGTTATCTATTATTTCCCTGAGCGAGTCAATCCCGATTTTAAGGTGCATTTCGACATATTCATTGGTGACTTTAAGATCGGTGGCTTCCGTTTTAATGCCGGTTGAAATCATCGGCTGATCGGAGACAAGGAGAAGTGCCCCGGTAGGTATCTCATTTGCAAAACCGACAGTAAAAATCGTTGCAGTCTCCATGTCAATTGCCATTGCACGTGTCTTAACCAGGTATTTTTTAAACCTGTCGTCATATTCCCAAACCCTTCTGTTTGTTGTATATACCGTACCGGTCCAGTATTCTCTGTTAAACCTTGTTATTGTAGCTGAGATGGCGCTCTGCAAACTAAAAGCAGGAAGCGCAGGAACCTCACTTGGAAGATAATCGTTCGAAGTTCCATCGCTTCTTATCGCAGCTATTGGAAGGATAAGATCCCCAAGAGTGTTTTTCTTCTTCAGTCCTCCGCATTTACCAAGGAACAAAACTGCCTTCGGATCCACCGCACTCAGAAGATCCATTATAGTTGCTGCATTAGGACTACCCATACCGAAATTTATTATGGTTATTCCATCGGCAGTGGCACTTGGCATATTTTTATCTTTTCCTTCAACCTGCACATTGTTCCATTTTGCAAAAAGTTCAACATAATACAGATAATTGGTCAGGAGAAAGTATTTTCCGAAGGTGTTTAAAGCTTTACCTGTATATCGTGGAAGCCAGTTATTAACAATTTCCTCTTTGGTCTTCATATGTTTATTTTAGTTTATAATTATCTCAATATATTTGTATCGGGTTGAATAAAATAAGAAATTCTTCCCTTTCAGGTCTCAAAAATACAAAACTAAGTTGAAACAGTTAAATCTGCCTCAATATTCATTCAAAATAACCGGGAAAGAGGGAAGCGAAATGATCCTCGATCCGCTAAGAAGAAGATATGTAAAGCTCACTCCCGAGGAGTGGGTCCGGCAGAATTTTGTTCAGTACCTCGTCAATGAGGGAAAATATCCTGCCGGTCTTCTTGGAATTGAAGTTTTGTTCAGATTCAATAAATTGAAAAGAAGGGTCGATATTCTGGTGCACAACAGATCCGGTGAACCGGTTATGATAGTGGAATGTAAATCGCCTGCTGTGAAAATTGACGATAAAGTATTTGATCAGATTGTCTGTTATAACATGGGGCTCAAAGTGCCGTATATAGTTGTCACTAACGGCCTTGATCACTATGCCTGTAAAATTAATCACGAGGAAAACAAATATGATTTTTTACTTGTGATACCACTCTACGAAGATCTTTTGTTATGATTAGTGTTACCTGTGCTATTATAAGGAGTGAAGAAAATGAGGTCTTGGTTGTCCAGCGGGGAGTGGCAACCGATCATCCTTTAAAATGGGAATTTCCGGGAGGGAAGCTTCTGCCTGGAGAGACGGAAGAGGAGTGCATTATCCGCGAGGTGGAGGAGGAATTATCGATGGAGATTGTAATTTGCGGGAAATTACCTGAAGTTGAACATGACTATGGTCAGAAGCAGATTAAGCTTATTCCGTTTATCTGCGATACACTCGATGAATTGCCTTTTCTCTCAGAGCATTTGGCTTACAAATGGTTACCTGTAGCAGAACTATTATCAGTCGACTTTTCCGGGGCTGATGTATTCGTTGCAAAAAACTATCTTGAAAGAATTAAAGCTAAAAAAATTCCTATAAACCCAAGATCCAATCATTTATTATCTTAAGAACTTCAGGAGAAAAGGTCTCTTCTATTTCACCGTACTCTGCCGGTAGTCCTGTCTTACAGTGCTGGAAAAGATGATTTAATCCGGGTAACTTAACTGTCTTTACTGAATTATTTCGGGATGATTTCAACGCTTTTTCAATTTCTGTCAGATTTTCATCTGCAGCAACCTGAATATCCTTTTCACCATTTAGTGCAATCACCGGACATTTAACCTTTTTCCAGGAATCTCCCGGATCAGTCATTATAAAATATCTGAACCACGTAAGAGTAGCTGGATTTAAACTTGATTGGACTTGCTTCAATGACTTTTCAATCTCTTCAGGTGTGGTTTTCTTATTTATTAATATCTCCTTATACAGTGCCGTCATTTTTTCTGAAGCTTTTTTGTTATCTGACTCTTTTTTCAGGACTGCAAATAATTTTTTATTAATTGAAACAGACTCATTTATCTGCTTTTCATCAACACCGGAAGCACGACTGATATCAGCCGCCTGGCGATGAATTATCTGTTCGCCGGTGACGCCTGGTCCGGCAAGGGATACAATAAATGAGACATCCGGATTGGCTGACGCAACAATCGGTGCTATCAAACCGCCTTCGCTGTGACCCATAAGTCCGAGTACTTTCTTATTAATCCTCGAGTCGTTTTTCAAATAATTGAAAGCTGCTTCAGCATCGGTGGCAAGGTCAGCGGAAGTGGCTGCTGCATAGCTCCCCTGCGATTTCCCGACACCCCGGTCATCGTAACGGAGAACTGCAATCCCGTTCCGGCTGAGATAATCAGCTATTACCATAAATGGTTTGTGACCCATAATTTCTTCATTCCTGTTTTGTGCACCAGAACCTGTTATTAAAATAACAGCAGGGAAAGGCCCTGTCCCGGCAGGAATTGTTAATGTTCCGGAAAGGTTGATATTAAACTTATCGTTCGCAAAGGTTACATCTTCAGATGTATAAGAAAAAGGAGGTTTTGGTTCCTGTGGTCTGTTAAGGGTGAAGGCGGACTTAAGCTTTACAAGATTAAGAACATTTGAAGTTCCGGCCTGCTTCCAGGTTCCTTCAATCAGAGTGTCGTTTATTATGGTCCCGTTATACTCTGCAAGCATAGCACCTGCGGAAATCTTTATGGTTTCTCCGGTAAAAGTTACCGGTCCGAGTTTAATATTCTTAGCCCCCTGATCAGGACTGTCGAGTGTTGCTACAAGACTGTCTTTTTCAATAACCGACAGATTAAAGACAATCCTTAATTCAATTGCACCGGCAGCAATCTTCCCGAGCCATGAACCGGTAATAAATTTCTTATCAATGTTCTGTGCTGATAATGATTGTGAGAGCAGTAAACTGTTCAACAAAATTACTAATGCTAATATTTTTTTCATCACGATTTTTTTACGA
>JBAWXY010000175.1:0-4877 GCA_037143835.1 Bacteroidota bacterium | reverse complement strand
CTGCCGGCAGGCAGGGGGAGAGGTGGATATTATAAAAAGAGAGCAAGCAAATATAATAATTGCTTGCTCTCTAAAAATATTTTGTTTAAATATAATTACTAGTAGCCTGGGTTTTGAACCAGGCTTGGGTTAGCAGCCAATTTATCCTTATGAACAGGGAACAGGTTAGTATTTGGTGTGGAAACAACAATATCACCAATATTATAATGAGGAAGAGCCCATTTATTAATATCAGTATATACTCCCCAACGGATCATAGACTGACGTCTGCTTTTCTCAAAGGCCAGCTCACGACCCATTTCATTGAATAATTCCCCGCCAGGAACAACTGAGCCTGCCAGATCAAAACTCAACTTACCATTTAAAGAAGTCAGAGCAGGCACACCGGCGCGGCTTCTGATCTGGTTTACCAGTGCTAATGCAGCGGCATCTGTAGGACTATTGCTCTTACGCCATAGGGCTTCTGCTTTCATCAAAAGTACATCTGCATAACGGAATACAGCATAATCATTGCTCATATCTGACAAACCTCCCATTTCAAATTCCCATTTACCAATTCTTACACCTGCCTCACGCAATGCCTGTGGACCAAGTTCATTGATCTGTGGTCGTCCTGAACCAATGCTCCCAAAATTAAAGGGTTTTCCATTAGGGTCTCCGAGAAGCGGTGCAGGCAGACGGGTAAGATTTGGTACTTCAAATCCATCGTCCTGTAAAATTGCTCCGGCACTGCTATATTGATAACCGGCAAGAAAATTACCACGTTTGACTGCAGGACCTGCCAGTGTGCCTACTTCACCTTTTCGTATATCTGCATTATCGTAAGAATTGTAAAATTCTTCCAGTGAGCAGAAACCATTCCACGGCTGAGCTGCAAGGTTATATGTTTGCTGATTGAGATAACTTAATGTCTGCATAACGAGATTGAATCCTGTGAAGAATACCTTATCATAAGGTATAGCAAAGATGAATTCTTTGGATCCGGAATTGTTCACATTGAAATTTGCAAAATAATTACTTTCCAGTGAATATTTACCCGAGTTGATAACCTCATCGCAAGCTGCAATAACTTTGTCATATTGTGCGGTGCCGGTATAAACCTTTGCATTCAGGTATAACTTGGCCAACAATGTCTGACCTGCATAATAATTCATACGTGCATAAGTAGTGCCGTCAACAGCTTTTGATAGCTTAGGAACAGATGCTTCGAGATCGCCTACGATAAAAGCGTATACATTTGCTCTGGTTTCAGTTTTAGGTGTTGCTTCAGCTTTAGCAAAATCAGTAACCAGTGGAACATTGCCATACATATCAATTAACTGCCAGTAAAAGAAACCTCTTACTGCCTGGAGTTCTGCAACATATGCATCAGCAACATCTTGTTTCACTTGTCCACCTGCTACCAGAGATTGGAATTGATAGATTAGCCTGTTAGCGGTATTTACGCCATTAAACCCAAAATTCCATGCACCACTCATTACGCCATCTTCCTTAGTCCATGAATGTAAATGAGCCCTTCTCCAGTTACCTCCATCATCCCAGTCCTGTCCTCTTGTGGGTGCAGTCATTTCATCAGTAGTCATTTCCTGTAAGGTCTGCGGATCCCCTGTGGCCCAACCGCCGAATTGAGTATATGCAGCACCTAACGCGGAAATAAACTCAGATTCTGTCTTGAAGAAATTGTCAGGAGTAACCTCACCGTAAAGCTTTTCATCAAGTTTGGTACATGACTGACTAAGACCAGCCACAATAAGCAAACCCATTATAAATTTTATGAAAAATCGTGATTTTTTCATTTTATTTCTATCTTTTGTTTTCATATCTTATTCATTTTCATGGTTAAAAAACAATGTTTGCACCAACAGATACTGTTCTGGTCCTTGACCAATAAGCCCTTCTGTCGATACCAGGTGCGAGCGCATTAGCAGTAAAGCTACCTTCGGTACTTAGATTTTCTGCATCATCTCCATATCTGGGGTTCGGATCCACACCTTTATATTTGGTAAAATAGAACAAATTGTTACCGGCAGCGTACAATCTAATCTTACTGAATGCCCCACCTTTTCGCAAGTTGAAGTTATAACCTAAACTCATGTTATCAATAGAAACAAAAGAGGCATTTTCAACATGACTACTATTAAAAACACCCGAAGAGTTGTTCAGAAGGACTCCGGTTGTCTTGTTTCTCATATCTGTAGCCGTCTTAGGCAGGTTATATGATCCTATCACGTTTGGCACTTCATAGAAAGCACGGAAAGAATTGATCAGGCTATGTCCGAATACACCACGGAAGAAAATATTAAAATCCCAGTTTTTATAAGTAAAGTTATTGCCAAAACCAAATAGAAATTTGGGTAAGCCATTTCCAACTATCGTCCGGTCCTTGGTATCAATTGTTCCATCACCGTTAATATCTTCGAGGATAAGGTTCCCACTTTCATCAATTTCCACGAACTTATATGCCTGGATCTGACCGATAGGCTTGCCTTCCTCTGCTCTGATTAATGGCACCTGGTTTTGTCCGGGTGAGCCCATGTTTTCCAGATCACGTACACCATACTTCAACTCAGCTCCGTTGTAGGTACCTGAGAGGGAAACCAGGGTGTTCTCAAGATTATAGGAAGGAGTTAATGACATTGCATAAGAGAAACCACCTTTGTTAATGACATTCCAGTTAACTGACAACTCCAGACCGCTACTTCTAATTTCGCCTAGGTTAAGCCAAGCTGAACTATAAAGGTTTGGAGGAACCGGAACTTCATATTGAAATAATAAATCTGTGGTTGTTCTTGTATAAAAGTCAAATGAACCGGTAAGTTTAGATTTTAAAACCGAAAAATCAAATCCTGCATCAAATTCACCTTTCTTTTCCCACTTAAGATTTGTATTGGCATTGCTGACCGGTGCATAAGCAGGACCAAACTTTCCGTTATAATAGAAATTGCCCTGAGGACCCAGACGAAGCAATGAAATGTAACTATCCTTCGGCTGGTTTCCTGTCATACCATAATTAGCACGTACTTTAAGGTTGTCTAGAAAACTGACGTTAATCATACTGGCTAAATCCACACCACCACCTATAGCCGGAAACAAACCCCATTTTTCATTTAAACCAAACCGTGATGAGCCTTCATATCTGGCACTTGCAGTAATAAAATATTTACTGCTGATGTTCAGGTTTACACGTCCGAAAAATGCAATCAGTTTGTTTGAGTTTTTATAACTACCTGATGTACCAATGCCGTTTTTGAAATCAAGGGCAGCGCCAAGATTATTGTACGTAAAAGCATCTGTAAGATAATTACCACCATGGACATTAAAACCATCATAAGTAAAATCCTGGTAAGAATAACCACCCAATGCACTGATATTAACTGAAGAAGTTATATCGCCATTATATTTCACAGTTGATTCAATAAGTTGGCTTCTGGTATAATCAACTATTCTATCAGTCATTCCACCCGTATTACTTCCAACCCAAAAGCTGTTTTTATCATAATACCGGCTCTTTGAGGCTGTAGTATTCTGCAGGGAATAAAAAGCGTCAATGTTCAAACCTTTGATGATTTCAAATGTGCCCCTTAATGCAAGATTTAATAACTGGTCTTTCCCATCATTTTTATTTTCCTCAAGAATCTGTACCGGGTTAAAATAATCGAATAAAGTCTGGTTAAAATATCCATCCCATTTTGCATATGCAGGGTCATCGCTTTTTATAGGAGCGGTTGGATTGAAAATGGTGGCAAACTTAAATGCATCAGAATAACCGAATTGCGAAGTCTTGTCTGTTGCTCCCAGATTCAGATCTAAGGTAAGCCTGTCATTTATTGCTTTTTGTGTTATGTTTATTCTTCCGTTAAGTTGCTGGAAACCTGAAGTGCGCATTACTCCTTGAGCATTACGGTAATTGAGTGAAGCCCTGTAGGTAGTCTTTTCAGCTCCACCTGACATAGAAATATTATGTGTCTGTGAATAACCTATCTGAGTTGTTTCTTTAAACCAGTCGGTATCATAACCAAAGTCCGTTCCCAAACCTGTTTCAGCTGACATTGCCCTCCATTCAGTTGCATTCATGACATCAGTATGCTTGGCAATCATTTCAGCACTACCATAAACATTATAGTCGATGACAGCAGTGCCTCTTGTACCCTGTTTGGTAGTAACAAGTATTACACCACTCGAACCTCTTGTTCCATAAATAGCTGCAGCAGAACCATCCTTTAATACGTTTATAGATTCAATATCGTTTGGATCCACGTTTTCGAGAGATCCGCCAATCACACCGTCAACAACCACCAACGGTCCTGTATTAGCTCCAATTGTACTTAAACCCCTCAACCGGATGTTATAGCCGCCGTTCAGGTTGCCTCCGGGTTTACTTATAGACAAACCGGAAACTTTACCCTGAATTAACGCTACAGGACTGGTTACACTTCCCTTGGTGAACTCATCAGATTTCACACTGGCAATTGCACTGGTAACCTCTCTTTTCTTCTGTGTGCCATATCCTACAACCACTACTTCAGAAAGTGAACTCACTGCCGGAGCCAGCACTACGTCTACTGTAGACCGGGCCCCAACTGCAACATCCTGAGTAGTGTAACCAATAGAAGAGAACACCAGAATTGCTCCAGGACTTGGAACAACAATTTTATAATTACCCTGAGCATCGGTAACTGTTCCCGTTAAAGTGCCCTGAAGCACAATGTTAACTCCGACCATTGGTCCCTCGGATTCGGAAGTCACTTTTCCAGTGATTGTTTTTTCCTGAGCGAAGATACTCCCGATGGTAAAGCCAAAAATGAGAAGAGATAAAATACTTCTCCTCCATAGAAATACAGAATTTCGCAATGTTGCCATAGTTAGGTTCTTTTTTA
>JBAWXY010000174.1:0-4878 GCA_037143835.1 Bacteroidota bacterium | reverse complement strand
TGATAAGACCACAGGATATTGCTGTTATGGCATCTGTCGGTTGTACTTCTATCATTGTCAGTAAGATGCCAGTGGTGGCTGTCATTAGTTCCGGTGATGAGCTGGTGGAACCCTCAGAAAAACCCGGTTTTTCTCAGATAAGGAATACCAATGCTTACCAGCTAATGGCCCAGGTACAACGTGCCGGTGCCCGTGGAAAATATTGGGGAATTGCCAGGGACGATGAAGAGGAGACATATAATATCATAAAACGTGCAATCTCTGAAAGCGATCTGGTACTTATTACAGGCGGAGTTTCAATGGGCGATTTTGATTTTGTCCCTTCCGTCCTCGAAAGAGCAGGTGTCCGTATCCTTTTTTCAAGAGTTAATGTCCAACCCGGTAAACCGACAATTTTCGGTGTACATCCCGGGGCTCTGGTTTTTGGTCTGCCGGGAAACCCGGTTTCTTCATTTATTCAGTTCGAAACATTGGTAAGACCATTAATAAACAAGATGATGGGTTATGACTGGAAACCTACCGAACAAAAACTACCAATGGCTGTCCGGTTTGAAAGAAAATCAACGATCAGGATGGGATGGATCCCTGTTATTATTACCGAAAATATGGAGGTTATGCCGGTCGATTTTCACGGATCTGCACATATTTCAGCGCTGCCTGATGCAGATGGTATATTTGCGGTGAAAGCAGGGACAAAAACAGTTGATAAAGGAGAAATAGTAAGTGTACGACAGATTTAACAGAAATATTAATTATCTGCGAATTTCGGTTACAGACAGGTGTAATCTGAGATGTACTTATTGCATGCCGGAAGAGGGTATTCAGTTGCTCCGCCATGAGGATATACTATCGTTCGATGAGATAAAAGATTTTACTGAAGTTGCAGTGGCAAACGGGGTGACAAAGGTAAGGATCACAGGGGGCGAGCCACTAGTCAGAAAAGGAATCATAACGCTGGTAAGAATGATATCGGAGATTAAAGGTATCAAGGATCTCTCAATGACAACAAATGGCGTGCTTCTGAAACAGTTTGCAGACGAACTCCGGGCAGCAGGCCTGCACAGAGTTAATATCAGTCTTGATACTATTGATCCTGAGAAATTTAAAATAATTACCCGTACAGGAGATATTATTGATGTATTTGAAGGTATTAATGCTGCAAAAAATGCCGGACTTATTCCTGTTAAAATAAATTGTGTGGTAAAAGAATCAAAAGAGGAGGAAGAAGCAAAAGCTGTAACCCGTTTTTGTAAAGATAATAACTTGGAAATAAGATATATAAGACAGATGGACCTTGTTAATGGACATTTTTCAATGGTCGATGGCGGTACTGGAGGCGACTGTTCATTGTGTAACAGGCTAAGATTAACTGCAAACGGGAAGCTCAAGCCATGTCTTTTTAATAATATTGAATTTGACATCAGGGAACTTGGTTTTGAGAAAGCAATAAAGCTTGCAGTTGAATTAAAACCTGAATGCGGATCAAAAAACGAGACTGGTACATTTTATAATATAGGAGGTTAACCAATTATGAATAAACTGACACATACCAACAAAAAAGGTAAAGCTGTTATGGTCGATGTTGGTGATAAAGAGAATCAGCTCAGAATCGCCAAAGCAAGCGGCCACATAATTCTTGAGGCAGAAACTATTAAACTCATTAAAGATAATCTGTTGAAGAAGGGTGATGTTCTGACTGTGGCTCAGCTCGCAGGGATCAGTGCAGCCAAACAAACATCCGGCCTTATCCCGTTATGTCATAATATTGTTCTTGAAAATGTTAAAGTTGATGTTGTTGTTGACAGCACCGGAGTGAGAGTCGAAAGCGAGGTACGTTGTACAGGTAAAACGGGTGTTGAAATGGAAGCATTAACGGCTGTAAGCATTGCCCTTCTGACAGTATATGATATGTGTAAGGCAGTTGATAAGAAAATGATTATTGATAATATCGGTCTCACTGAAAAAATCAAGAAATGAATCTTCCTGAAAAATTTGAAGTACTTATCATTACTCTCAGCGACAGAGCTCACAGGGGTGAGTATGAGGATCTCAGCGGACCCAGAATAAGGGAAAAAATATCAGAATATCTTTCTTCAGTTAACTGGGAATTTAATATTAATTTAACTCTGATCCCTGACGATGCTACTATTTTCAGGGAGTTGCTAAAGAGTGCTTCCGGCATTTATAATATTGTAATAACAACCGGAGGAACGGGTATCGGCCCAAGAGATATAACAGTTGAAACAGTCACTCCTCTTCTCACAAAAGAGATCCCCGGGATCATGGAATTTATCAGGATAAAGTATGGAACGGAAAAACCCAACGCACTATTGAGCAGGGGTGTTGCCGGAATTATCGGTAAATCTCTTATTTATACTCTTCCGGGATCTGTAAGAGCTGTTGACGAGTATATGACCGAGATTCTGAAAACTCTAAAGCATGCTGTTTATATGCAGCATGGGATTGACACCCACGAGAAACATTAGTTGGAGAGGCGGTTCAGTGTATTGGCAGTAACCGAGCCAATTACCCTGTCGTATCGATCGCGCGGATTCCTGTAATAAATCAACACAATATAATCGTTTTCGGTTTCATAATGGCTACCCTCGAATATGGTTGCCATACCATCGGTGGCACCATCTTTCAAAAAAACATATTCATAATTATACCAGCCCTGTTTCAGGAGCATCGTGCATTCATATTCTCCTCTATCAGGATTGTACGCCATCAGATTATTTTTATCAAAAGCCCGGTTATTTAAACTTCCTGATACATACATCTTTCCTCCTGAAATAATCTGCCTGGAAGGAAGCGTGAAATAAACGTAAACATAATCAGCATCAATGTCGTGTTTCTGACCCTCCTGGACAGCAATATAATATTTTCCATTGAAATCCTTCCAGTAGAAATATGGTTTAAATTCCCTGTTTTCTGAAGGATAGAGATAAACATTATAGTTAGGAATGACATAATCAATTCTCTTCACATATTCAGTCTGGTATCTTATACTTTTTATATCAAAATAACGGTATTCATTTCCTCCCAGAAAAATATTTTTATCAGACAATGAATTGTATTTCAGTTCATTATTTCCATAAAAATCGGGTTTGAGGTTTCTTTTGGCATTGTCCCACCTGCCATTCTGAAGGATAAAAGCGTAAACATTCCTGTAAGGATCAATGATGTTGAGTCCGGAGTAATTCACAGTAAAGTCGACCTGCTGATGAGTATTGTTATCTTTCGTCATTTGTGGCCTGTGTGCTGTTATGTTAATTTTTACAGCATCCTCTGTTATTATAAACCTTTGTGTTATTGCCGGTTCTCCGGGTTTGTCAACAGGATATATGACAAGGATATAATTACCTGAAAGACTTAATCTAACCCTGTCGTTCGGAAAACTGAGTTTATAGTGCAAGTAGCCGGCGGTTGTATTAAAAGAGGACTCATAATCTTCGATAGGGTTTTCTGCATATCCGTCGAGATAATCATTTTGGAAAATATCAGATTTCTGCCAGTCCTTATTGCAATGTACAAAAGTATAATAGTATGTTTCAGCCTGATCATCAAGCAGATCAAAATGGAGAATTAACTTTTCGGTACTGTTTAGTTTTATAATAGGATATGAAAGATTCCAACCCTCTTTGTAGAGTTGTACAGTTTTTATCTTTGAATTAAAGATATGATTTGAATATAGAAGTGAATCGGAATAATTTTGTTGTCCTTGTACCGAAAGGATGTTGCTTAAGAAAATAGTAAGTAAAATGGTTCTCATAAAAATTAACTTCAGCTTGTTTAAAACATTAAATTTAAATAAATGTTGTATCAGATATCTATAGATAAGCAAATATATTTTGAAGGGGAACAAATTTTCTGTAAGATTGTATTGATCTTCAAGTTTGGTACTATAATCAGGTAACAGCATGATTAAGAAAATATTATCAGTATTATTATTTCTCGCTTTGGTTACACCGGCCTGTAAAGACAAGAAGCCTGTTTTTGCCAATTTCACAGGTTTCACACAGGGAACAACATATAGCATTGTTTACGACAACAGAAAAAATATCGGTACTGAAGAACTAAAGTTAAAAGTTGAAAAGATCCTTCATGATTTTGATATGTCCCTGTCTCTCTATCAGGATTCATCTATAATTTCGAAAATAAACCGCAATGAGGAAGTAATACCTGATTCTTTCTTTACAGAAGTCTTTGCAAAATCAGCCATAATATCTGAGATGACAGCAGGAGCATTTGATATTACTGTTGGTCCCCTTGTAAAAGCCTGGGGATTTGGTCCTGATGCACATAAGAACTTTACTGAATCGAAGCGCGACAGCTTGATGAAGCTTGTCGGAATGGGAAAGGTATCACTTGTTAACGGTCGCCTGATTAAATCAGATCCTGGTATATATTTGGATGTGAATGCAATAGCCCAGGGATATTCAGTGGATGTGGTTTGTCGTTATTTTGACAATCTCGGTATCAGAAATTATCTGGTTGAGATAGGAGGTGAAGTCAGGGCAAAGGGAACCAAGGCAGGTGCACTCTGGAGAATTGGTATTGATAAACCGGAAGATAATAATATGTCACCCGGACAAACCCTGCAGGCTATCATTAAGATCAGCGATAAAGCGCTTGCTACCTCAGGTAACTACAGAAAATTTTATGTCGAAAATGGTGTAAAATATTCCCACACAATTGATCCAAGGACAGGGTATCCTGCAAAAAATAAACTGCTGAGTGCCACTATAATTGCTGACGATTGCGCCATGGCCGATGGTATTGCAACCGCATGTATGGTGATGGGGAAAGAAGGTGCAATTGAGTTCATAAACAAAAACCCGCAGTTCAGCGCTTACCTTGTGTTCTCCGATGACAATG
>JBAWXY010000173.1:0-5013 GCA_037143835.1 Bacteroidota bacterium | reverse complement strand
TGGTCTGAAATTGGTTGACTGCTCACATTTTTTTTACACTCAGGAATAAGAAAAAGTTAATATTCAAAAAGAAAATTATATCTTAGATTTTAATAATAGAAAAACAAACGTACTGTATATAAATGAGAAGAATAATAGTAATCGGAAGTTCGAATACCGACATGGTGATTAAATCAAAAAAACTTCCTGTCCCGGGTGAAACCATTTTGGGGGGTGTTTTTCTTATGAACCCTGGAGGGAAAGGAGCTAATCAGGCAGTTACTGCTGCCAGGCTTGGTGGAAATGTAACATTTGTTACAAAAACCGGGAATGATATGTTTGGAGCTGAAGCAATGAACATATTTGATAATGAAGGCATCGACACGAGATACATTATTAAAGATGCGAAAAATCCATCCGGAGTTGCACTGATTAATGTAGATGAAAATGGGGAAAACAGTATCGTAGTAGCTCCCGGTTCAAATGGCACTTTATCTTCATATGATATTAACGATGAAGTATTTGAAACCGACCCATCGGACCTTTTCCTAATGCAGCTTGAGATCCCGGTAGGAACTGTTGAATTTGTTGCACAAAAGGCAGCCAGTAATGGAAACAGGGTTATTTTAAACCCTGCTCCTGCCCGGCAACTATCTGATGATCTGTTATGTTGCCTCTATCTCATTACCCCGAACGAAACTGAAGCTGAGATTCTTACCGGAATCAAAGTGCATGATGCTATAACAGCTGAAAAGGCAGCAACAAAGCTTCGCGACAAAGGTGTTCAGAATGTGGTTTTAACAATGGGTGCATCAGGAGCATTTATACTATCCGGGGCGATATCGAAGTTAGTTCCTGTAATACCGGTAAAAGCTATAGATACAACTGCTGCAGGAGATGTATTCAACGGAGCTCTGGCAGTTGCAATTTCAGAAGGGAAGGATATTGAGGATGCGGTGATTTTTGCAAACAAAGCAGCTTCAATCTCGGTCACACGTATGGGAGCTCAGGCATCGGCACCATACAGAAAAGAAATAAAATAACTAACATGTAACCAATATCATTATGAAGTACTTCATTTCACTGTTCCTGATAGCAATATTTCTATTTTGGGGTTGTACGAACCATACCAGTAAAAATAGGGATAAGCCTGTAAAAATCATTTTCGATACCGATTTGGGTCCTGATTATGATGATGTGGGGGCACTTGCATTTCTACATGCCATGGCCGACAGCGGTAAAGTTGAGATTCTTGCCACTGTCTCTTCAAATAAACATGAACTGGTAGCTCCATCTATTGAGATTATAAATACCTATTTCGGCCGTCCGGGGTTAGCTATTGGTGCTCCAAAAAAATCAGGAGTAAACCTTGGATCATCACAGCACTGGGCTGATTCAATTATTGCAAAATATCCCCACACAATAAATTCAACCAGTGAAGTTCCTGATGCTGTTGATATTTACAGAAAAGTACTTAATAATCAACCCGATAATAGTATAACAATTGTTACAGTCGGGTTTCTGACAAATCTGAATAACCTGCTTCAATCACAGCCAGATAACTCATGCCCTCTGAATGGATATGACCTGGTATCGAAGAAGGTAAAAATGCTTGTATGTATGGCAGGAAGATTTCCTGCAGGCAGGGAGTTCAATATTTATATGGACTCTGCAGCATCAGAATATGTTTATAAAAACTGGCCCGGCGAGATAATCTTTACCGGCTTCGAGATAGGTTGGGAAATCCGTACCGGATTACAACTAATAAAATCTGATATAAAAAACAGTCCGGTTAAAGATGTGTTTAGAATCAGTATTCCTCTTTCAGCAGAAGATAAGGATGGGAGAATGAGCTGGGATGAGACCGCAGTACTTATAGGGGTGTACGGGACCGAAGGTTTCTTCGATACTGTGAGGGGTAAAGTTATTGTGAATCCTGATGGAAGCAACACCTGGGAAAACAATCCGGAGGGGAAACATATTTATGTGAAACAAAAAATGGCTATAAAAGAAATGGCTGATTTTATTGAATACAGAATGATGCATCTACCTGTTAATAAATGATTTCCCTTTTTTACCTTTGACTTTTGACTTTTATCTTTTATCTTTAAAATTATGTTTATTCCACAAAGTTATTCACTGGCCATAATCCTCTGCGTTGTAACAATGCTCTGCTGGGGATCGTGGGGCAACACTCAGAAACTTGCAGGTAAATCCTGGCGTTTTGAATTGTTCTACTGGGACTATGTACTTGGCATTCTCCTGTTTTCACTTTTGCTTGGATTCACCTTGGGAAGCAATGGTGAAAATGGCCGGGGATTTATTGAAGACATTGGCCAGGCAGAACCGGGTAATATATTGAATGCCATGCTCGGAGGCATAATATTTAATGCTTCCAATATCCTGCTTGTTGCTGCAATGGCAATTGCAGGAATGGCTGTGGCTTTCCCTGTAGGTGTTGGAATTGCATTGGCTTTAGGTGTCATTATTAATTATATTTTTGCACCACAGGGCAATGCGACGTGGCTTTTTGCCGGAGTTGCCATGATCGTCGCAGCCATTCTTATTGATGCAATAGCTTATAAAAAACATAGTGCATCATTAAAGAAAGTCAAAGGCAAAGGAATAATCTTATCAATATCTGCCGGAGTTTTAATGGCGTTGTTTTATCGTTTTGTAGCCAGTTCGATGGTTACCAGTTTCGAAGTCCCGGAAACCGGAAAATTAACTCCTTATACAGCAATATTCTTTTTTGCTGTTGGTGTGTTGTTAAGCAATTTTCTGTTCAATTATTTAATAATGAAGAGGCCATTTGACGGAGAACCCCTGTCATTCAAGGACTATGCAAAAGGAAGTTTAGGGGTTCATCTTACCGGTGTCATCGGAGGTATGATCTGGAATATAGGTATGTCGATGAGTATTATTGCATCGGGAAAAGCCGGATTTGCTATCTCTTATGGATTGGGTCAGGGCGCAACACTTATTGCAGCATTATGGGGTGTTTTTATATGGAAGGAGTTTAAAGGAGCTTCAAAATCCGTTAATACATTGATTTTCTTTATGTTCCTTGCTTATCTGGCAGGATTGGCTTTATTGGTGTATGCCGGATCCTAGCGCCATAATCCTTCAACACTCATAATTGTATTTATATCATTCACTTTATCAAATCTACGTTCGTTCATTTATTGGAATATATTCATGTTTGCCATATACATTTTTGAATGCAGGCCTTATGATTCTTTTTGCAGAGAATGTAAGCTCTTCAATTCGGTGAGTGCACCATCCGGAGACTCTTGCAATGGCAAAAAGCGGGGTAAAAAGCTCCTTGGGAATGCCAATACATGAATAAACAAACCCTGAATAGAAATCTACATTGATACAAACCACCTTTGTTGATTTTTCTCCTTTAAAAACTCTGAAAACTTCAGGTGTAAGTTTTTCAACTAATGCATACAGTTCAAATTCTTCAAGACGGCCTTTTTCTAATGCGAGTTCTCTGGCTTTTACTTTCAATAGAGTAGCCCGTGGATCAGAAATAGTATATACGGCATGGCCAATACCATATATTTTTCCGGAAAAATCATTTGCTTTTTTATTCAGAATTCTCAGAAGATATTCTTCAACATCTTCCTCTCTGCTCCAATTCTTCACATGCCTTTTCATATCTTCCATCATTTCCAGAACTTTCAGATTGGCGCCCCCATGCAAGGGTCCTTTTAATGAACCAATTGCAGACGTAACTGAAGAATAAATATCTGTTTCAGAAGAGCTGGTTACCCTCATAGTAAAGGTTGAGTTATTCCCGCCTCCGTGTTCAGCATGAAGCACAAGCGCAAGATCGAGAAGATCAGCCTCCAGTTTCGTGTATGCAGCACAATCACCTCTTATTAAATGAAGAAAATTCTCTGCCGTGCTCATCTTTTCCTGAGGATGACGGATAGACAATGTCTTTCCCTGGTATACATGCTTTAAAGCCTGATAAGAATATGCAACAATGGACGGAAATTTGGCAATAATATTTAAAGTTTGTTTTATCATATTGTCAAGAGAAATATCATCAGGATTTTCATCAAGTGTATATAATCCCAGAACTGACCTGGCAAGCATATTGAGAACATCCTTACCTTTCATTGATAATATCATATCCTTAACGAAATGATCGGGTAATGCCCTGAGCGGTGCCATATGTGCTGAAAATTCATCCAGTTCATTTTTATTTGGCAGATGTCCTGTCAACAACAGGTATACAGTTTCATCAAAGCCATGACGGTTGTCTTTCTGAAATCCATGAGTAATATCCTCAATATCAATTCCCCTGTATAATAATCTTCCCGGAACGGCAACAACCTTGTCGCCCTCTTTTTTATACCCCACTACATCACCGATATTGGTCAGTCCGACCAAAACACCTGTCCCATCGGAGTTTCTCAAACCACGCTTCACATCAAACTTCTCAAATAATTCATTATCAATCTGGCATGATTCCCTTACCGATGCCTCTAATTTTGAAAAGAATTTATTGTCTTCCATATGTTTATTTTTTTTATGATTCTTAAGTTTAAATGTTGGAGATTATTGCATCTGCAAATTCAGATGTCTTTAACAAAATGGCATTATCCATCAACCGATGAAAATCATAAGTAACTTTTTTACTTTGTATGGTACGTTCCAATCCTGCATAGATGCTTTCAGCAACTTCGTTCCATCCAAGGTAATCAAACATCAGTGCCCCTGAAAGAATTACAGAACCCGGGTTGACTTTATCCTGATCAGCATATTTGGGTGCAGTACCGTGTGTTGCCTCAAATATGGCATGACCGCTTTCAAAATTGATATTTGCACCCGGAGCAATGCCAATTCCACCAACTATGGCTGCAAGTGCATCTGAAATGTAGTCTCCGTTCAGGTTTAATGTGGCAATGACTGAATATTCAGCAGGTCGTGTAAGTATTTGCTGCAGAAAAGCATCGGCTATTACATCTTTAATTATAACCTTACCTGCATCTTCCGCCTGCTTAAGCATTTTGTCTGCTG
>JBAWXY010000172.1:0-5038 GCA_037143835.1 Bacteroidota bacterium | reverse complement strand
GCAGCGGCATCGCGTGCTATTTTGCTTTTTTGCTGATTACTTATTTTCATGTTACTAAGGCTCCCTCCGCAACAGAGCGAATTCTCATCTTCGAATTTACTTTTTTCAAGTCGCGATACATGTTTTAGAACATCTTTTGGTTCATCATAAACTCCTGAGCCTCTCCCCAGATCACATGGAGTATGATAAACAACTTTCTTACGTAAGAAATTCATTTTTAAAGAACCTTCATCTATCATCCTTTTAATGAATTGTGTATGATGAAGCACTTCGACATCAAGATAATAACTCTCTTTAAACACTTTATAGCATATCGGGCATGATGTAACAAGCGTATGGGCACCTGATTTCCAGATCATCCGGGAATTATAATTGATCAGTTCCCTTGCTTCCTTATCCTGGCCGGCAAGCATAAGCGGACGACCACAACAAACACCTCCCTGTTCATCAATAAAATTATAATTCACTCCTGAGGCTTCAAGGATTTTTATCATGGAGTTTTTAATGGTTGGGGTAAGGTGAGTCATACAACCGGCAAAGAACAAAACATCAGCTTTTTTTGGATTATTTTTCGGAAGGAAATCATATGCAGAGGAACCATTCGTTTTTTCCACAGCAACACTCTGCCTGGAACGGAAATAACCTTTATAAATATTCCTGAAATCATTTCCAGTCTCTCCTGCCCTTCTCTGGATCATCCTGATTGGCGAAAGTTCTATTCCAACCGGGCATTTAATATCGCACCTGCCACACATCAGGCAGTTATGGGCAATATCGGATACATCATCATTATTACGGATGGCTTTCATCAGATAAGCTGACTGAATATTGGTAATTCCTGCCGAAAAGTTCAACTGACAGGCATCAATGCATATTCCACATGAAGAGCATGAGTGAGTTTCAACCTCTGAATAGGTACCTGACTTATCACCTGTTTTTATCCCTGAGTTTCGCATAAAAATCAGGAATAATTCGGTCGGAATATGCATATACCTTGTAATGGGAAGGAGAATGAAAAATGTACCTAATGAAAGAGAATAGAGCCACCAGAAGGGGTAGGCCAACTCCTGAGCAGGAAGAAATGATGCCAGCCATGAGCCCAGCGATCCTGTCAGAAAACTGCCGTTACCATGAGCGCCACTGGTAAAACTTTCAGCCAGAAGGCGACTTGGGAAAATAAGCCACAATGATGTAAGTGCTATTTTATCAGTGATCTTCAAACGCGTCGTTTTCTTCATTCCGACAACCTTTGAAAAGAATCGCTTAAAAACGGCAAGAAACAAACCTGAAAGTATAAATGCAAGAATAAGGTCCATAAAAAACCCGTAGACTGCTTCAAATCCCATCCCGCCATGTTCAGGATTGAAAAATCTGAAGAAGATTGCTTTGTACGGAGCATTAAGGTGTTTCGTTCCAAAAACATCAGCTTCAATAGTCCCAAACAAAATAAGTAAAAACCACCCAAAGGCAAGACTCATGTGCATATAGCCAAGCCTGAAATTTGTTTTCAGTATTTTTCTGTGTATCAGGCTCTCAAGAAATATCTCCTTAAGGCTCTGTACGAAAGCAGTGCCGAAGAAACCCCGCTGCAATCTGAGTTTATCCGGTCGTGACAGGTCACGGAACCAGATGACACTCCTTACTACCACATAAATAAGTATGAAGTATAATCCAATATTAAACGGTATTACAAAGGGATCAAATTGCATAATTGTCTGATTTTTGGAATGCCTGTTTTGCCAGAACCACTATATTTCTTGTATTAACTCCCCTTGGACAAACAAGAGTACATTTTCCGCAGAGCATACACTTTTTAATATTCTGCCGTACCTGATCATTTTCCCCTCGTTTAATGAGAATATGAAGTTCTCTCAGGCTGAATTTCGTAAAATTACCGGTAGTGCATGTAGCAGAACAACCACCGCATTCAATACATAGCCTGAAACTCGGTTCTCTTTCAAAGATATATTCTGCTATCCTCCTGTCATTGGATTCATAATCGATCTGGCGCCCTTTTGATATGGTAAACCCGAATTTTTCCATATTATTTCCTTTCATTATTCAGATAATCCATTACTTCCGAAACAGCAGCACGGGCATGTGATATTGTTTCGGTAATACTCATTGGAGCTGTACAGGTACCTGCATAAAATACTCCTTTAATATTGCTTCTGTTGCTGCCATAATGATGATCAGCTGCAGCAAAAAACCTGTTTTCTCCAGTGTTAAGACCAGCCATTCCTGCGATTTTTTTCCCACCTTCCGACATTTCCATCCCGGCCATAAGCACAAGCAGATCGACTTCCATTTTAAGCGGCCTGCCTGCAAGTGTATCTTCAACTTTAATTATCAGCTTATTATCAATTGCCTCTCCTGCTTCAGACACTTTGCCTCTTATGAAGTTGACTCCCCATTTTTCCTGTGCTTCACGGTAAAGTTCTTCATAGAAGGCTCCACCCATCCTCATATCCATATAGAAGCAAAATACTTTCGATTCAGGAAGATGCTCCCTTATCTCAATAGCCTGTTTTACTGCAGTTACACAACACAGTTTTGAGCAATAAAGATTGCCAACTTTCTCATCGCGAGATCCTACACAATGGACTATTCCTATGGTTTTGGGAACATTCCCATTACTTAAAACGATTTTGCCCTTCCTGAACATTTCCTCAAGGTCGGTTGAAGTAATAACATTATCATAAATGCCATAACCATACTCCTCTTTTCTGGCACTTTTAAAAAGATCAAATCCCGTAGCAACTACAACTGCATCAGCTGTCAGCTCTTTTCCTTCATTTGTAATAATCGAAAAATGGCTTTTGTTCCTGTTAAACTTTTCAATCGTTGTATTAGTCAGCAACTTAATTCCATCACGGTGAGTTATCCCATCGAGGTATTCCTTAACCTCACTGCTATTTCTCCTGTCGGGAAAGAGTTTGTACCATTTATTCAGGTGTCCTCCGGTTTTGTTTTCCTTCTCTATAAGGCTTACCTCAATACCGGCTTTCGACAACTGACCTGCAGCTTCAAGTCCTGCAACACCCCCTCCAATTACTATAACTTGCTTACTCATTTTCAATCAAACATTTATCAGGTTATGGCTTTTAGAGTATACAGCATTGACTTCGGTTTTGTATTTATCTTCCGGAGAATATTCAATACCCATTTTGTCGAGTACAGGCTCACAATCAGTCTGGTGCATCTGAAGACCTAAGTCCCATGGATCATAACCCAGAACCAACCCGGCAACCTCTTCGTAGGTAAAGACAGGTATGCCCTCTCCATTCTGTCCGTATCTTTTCCCTTCCATTTCATTGATAACATATTGCCATCTATCGAGAAACATCGGGCAACCCGGACAGTTAGTAATAATCATATCGGGTTTAAAGGGCTTCATTGATTCAAATTTCTCTTTTGAACACGCGACAGAAAAACCCCTGTTTGCCTGAACAAGGTATTGTCTGAAGCCGAAGCCACAACAGTGGCGGCGTTCAGGATAATCAACGATCTGTCCGCCCCACTCTTCAACCATACCAGTAAGGACATAAGGATATTCAGCCCCACCAACCCCTTTTGAAGGAAACATCTTGGCATAATGACATCCAATATGATCAACAACTTTCAAAGGCTCACCGGTATTTTTATTTACAAGTTTATATTTCGCTTTTGCGGCAATCTCTTTTCTGAATTTATAGATGACATCACTTGCATGTGCCAGGTTTTTAGGAATCTGGAATTCCCTTCCTGTGGCTTTTTTTAATTGTTGCCTTACCTTTTCTTCGACCTTCGGAAAATGGTGCCACGTATCAAGTATTTCGGTATATAATCCAAAAGATGTAATGCACGATGGCATAAGGTTTTCATAGCCGGCTTCATTCATGATGGCAAACTGACGTGCAACTACTGTCATTGTAGTCTCAACCGGAACGATATCACTATGATAACCGATACCTGTGCAGGTAGTATGACAGGGATGCTCATAAACATCTTTCTTAAGCTCTTCACGCATAATCTTAAGAAAAGCTGTTTCAGAACCCGGAAAGAAATTTTGCCTGACGCAGCTTCTTACATAATAGAATTTATCATCGGCAATTTCCTTCTGATAATCCTTCCAGATCGCTTTTTTTCCTTCAATTTTCATCTTATAATAATATTACCTGGTATGGCAACCACTATTAGTTTTATAAATATACCTGAAATACTCATTATCAATACCGTCATCCAGTGTCATGTTCAGTTCTTCGGCTTTTTTCTTTGAAAATTCTTCAATATTTTCAAATCTTTTCATCCCCCCTGTCACTTCAAAAATTTTTCTTAATTCATCCATTGCATCTTCCGGTATCTTTCTCAGAATCCCAGGGCCGTCACCTTTATAATTAGCACCCATTTTCTTAAAAACAGCCTCCCAGTTCTCCTGGATCCAGTCCCAGACAGGTCCCTGCTCAGGATGGAGATCTGTACCAACGCCTTCAAGATAAAGACAGTAACCGTGATCAAGTATCCATTGACCGACAGTCCTTTTCAGAACAAGCTGCTGTCGTCCCTTTTCAGATTCGACAAAAAAACCAAGATCCTGTGAAAGCGACCGTAACGCCATGATTATCAATCCGGGAGCATTTCCCCTCGGACAGCGTGTTTTGCATGACATGCATTCACCACAATACCAGATAGTTTCAGATTTCAGAAGATCTTTTATATCATCATCATTCTTTGTCTGAACGGTGTCTACTATTTTCCGGGGATCGTAGTTATAAAACTCTGCAGCAGGACATATTGCCGTACAGACTCCACAATTCATGCAGGCATTCAGTCCCTCTTCAAACCGGATATCTTTTAATAGTAAGTCGTAAAGTTTTTCCATTAACCTGTCAGGCGTGAGATGTGTTAAAAGATTAACACAAAAGTAGCTCTTATGCAAAAAGGGCGAAAGAAGCTTAAAACCTATTTATACAGGGTATTTATACGTATAAGGAATGGTAGGGTACGGTTATTTTCTGGAATTGTTGTTCAGTTTTTTATTGACCGCATAGCTGAGCCA
>JBAWXY010000171.1:0-5079 GCA_037143835.1 Bacteroidota bacterium | reverse complement strand
ACAGGAAGTTCAGTAGCCGGGTCAATGAAACTCTCGTAAATATCCAGGACTTTAAAAATTGCATCAGCCATCCCGGTTGTTCTTGCTGATAATTTTGAGTGCCAGACCTCTTTTCCATTAAGAGTTTCACTGTTTAGTTCAAGTGAAGCAGTTCCCGCGGTAACAATTCCATAATGAATGGCATAGGTGACTTTTTCTCCAACCTTATATGATACTGCTTGTCCCCAGCCATAGGATGAAAATATTATTGCAATAACGGTTATGTAAAAAATCCTTTTCATAATTCTTCCTGATAGCAAGCAGTTATTGTGCCAATTATTTTCCAAGGATATTCTTTCTTGGTTTTGAAGTTATGAAATCTTTTAGATATAATGGCTCAAAGTATGCAACATCTTCATAATGGCAATCTTTAAAAGCCTGAAATACAGGCTTGTGCATGTGCGAGGCGGAAATTCTGAAATCATCGGTAAAATTAATGTTTGTTCGGTTAATCACCTCTTTGCATTTTGCTGCGCCGTCACCAAAAAAGATAATATTTTGTGATTCAGGGATATTGATGAAAGAGTCTTCAGTGATTATTTCTGCTGAAATATCTTTTATTGTTTTACCTCCGGCATCGTAAATTGCATAGTAGACCTCCATCCTTCGTGCGTCGAGCATCGGACAAAATAGAGTATTCTTATCAGTTTCCGAACATTTCATTCTGTTACCGGAAATCCCCCAGAACATCGAGAGTGTTGTTTCTATACCGATTAGAGGAATGGATGCGGCATATGCAATTCCTTTAGCAACAGATACTCCTATCCGGAGCCCGGTATATGATCCCGGCCCCTTGCTGACAGCAATAGCCTCAAGATCATGGACTCTGATTCCGTTCTCTTTAAGGATCTCCTCAATAAAAACGGTAAGCATGGAAGCATGCGACTTTGACTCATTACTTTCTTTCAAAGAAATTACACCGGCACTATCACATAATGCCACTGAGCAAAGATTTGTCGCTGTCTCAAGACATATAATCATGTTTTGAAAGGGATACCAAAAACCTATTTCACCTTAAAGAGTTCTTCTTTCTTTACAACTTCAATCAGTGTACTGTCCGATAATTTCTTACTGATTGCACTGAAGGGGGCGGAAATTACCCTGTCGTTTACTGCTACACCTGAAAGAATCTCAATATAATTATTATCCTGGATTCCGGTTTTAACATCTTTAGCAAGAGCATACTGTCCGTCGGTAATGAATACTATAGTGCGGATATCCTCATCGGAAGGTGTAGCTGCTGTTTTTGTTGTATCGGTACGGGTTGTAACGGATTGTATCGGAACGGTAATTATATCAGATTTTGATTCGGTCTGAATATCAACAGAGGCTGACATACCGGGCCTGAAAGGATTGCTGTCGCCGGCATCAACAAGTTTCTTATAAGATTCGGGAAGTACCAGAATCTTGACATCGAAGTTGGTAACCTGATCAGCAGATACACCAGTAGTTTTGGCAGAATTGGCGATTTCGGTCACTATCCCTTTGAATTTCTGATCGAGGTATGCATCGACCTCAATAAGGGCAGTATCTCCGAGATCAACTCTTACAATATCATTTTCATTTACCTGAACCTGAGCTTCCATGCGCGACAGATCAGCAACACGCAGTAATTCGGTACCTGCCATAAGGTTTGTTCCTGCTACTCTTTCTCCAAGTTCTACAAGAAGCATTGAAACTGTACCCGACATCGGTGCATATAAAGATGTTTTAATAAGGTTCTCGTTGGCCTCTTTCAGGGAAGCTTCAGCGCTCACAACTGAAAACTTTGCTGCATCAACCTCTGCTTTAGCTACAGTATAGGAGGCTTCAGCTTGTTCAAAATCAGACTTTGAAACAGTCTGTTCTTCATACAATTGTTTGTTTCGCTTAAATGATAGTTCAGCCTGTGTAAACTGCGCTACTGATTGAGCAAGGCGTGCCCGGGCAGAACTGATAGCTGCCAGAGATCTGTCTTTCTGGGAGACATAGATATCTGGTCTTATTCTGAGCAGCAACTGTCCTTTTTCGACATGATCGCCCTCTTTGATTGTCAGTTCCACAATCTCACCTGATACATCAGGACTTATCTTAACCTCTTTTTCAGGTTGTATTTTGCCATTGGCCGTAATGGTTTCAATGATAACGCGTTTTTCAGCATTCTCAACGGCAACCTTCACAGTTAAAGCTTTGCCAAACCAACCCTGTTTCTTCCCGATTATTGCAAAGATGATCAGGACAAGTGCAATTGGAAGTAAAAATTTCAGTATCTTATTGTTTTTCATGGTCTTGTGCCTTAAAATGATTTCGTATTATAATTATTGATTAAGTTTTAACGGTATGCCTTTATAAAAATCAAGTACCTTGGTTTTAAAGATAAATTCATATTTTGCCTGTGACATATCTGATTGTGAATTAAGGAGCTGTGTTTTTGCAGCATTATAGTCGACAGGAGTAACCATTCCAACATTAAATTTTTGTTCAGTATATCTGAAGGATTCTTCAGTTGAGGCAACTGCTTTGATACTTACATTAAATTTTTTGAGGGCTGCCACAGCATCAGTATATGCCTGCTGGATATTTTTATAAAGTTGTTTTTTTGTTCCTTCAAGAGTGTACTGACTGTTTTCTACATTAAGTTTTGAGTTTGAGATATTTTTATTAACCTGCCATCCGTTTAAAATCGGAATATTCATGGATAGACCAATTCCGGAGTTTTTATTGTTTTTTAATTGGTCATTAAACGACTGAATTCCAGGCTGATTAGAGAGGTATGTATAGCGGGTATTTAAAGAATAATTTAAAGAAATTCTTGGACTCCTGCTTCCTTTTGCAATTTTCAGATCATACTCGCTTGCTGTAAGCATCAATTCGGAGCTCCTTATTTCAGGCCTGCTTTTTTCTGCGATTGTATAAATCTCATCAATATTACCTGTAATAATAGAATTAGGATCAACATTTATCTCAGGGACAACAACTTCAAATCCGGCTGGTGTTTTAAGCTCAAGAAGTTGGGTGAGAGTAAGATAAGATGTTTCGAGCTGGTTTTTCATATTGATCAGAGAGAGCTCTTCCTGTGCTGCCTGGGCTTCTATCTGAAGAAGGTTTCCTTTGGCTACACTACCGGCATCGACCAGTTTCCTGGTTTTTTCAATCTGCTGTAAAGTAATGTTAAGCTGATTTTCATTTGCAGCAACAAGCTCCTTGTTTAAAAGGACCTGCAGGTATACAAGTGCTACATTTAAAGCTACATTATCACTTATATTCTGAAGATCCTGTTGTCCGGACAGAACCATATACTTATTTTTCTGGATTGAATTATAATTCTGTAAACCATTGAAAACCGGTGTTGCTCCGCCAAGGTAAAAATAGTCTGATTGGAGAGTCTGGTTAAAAAACTGATAGGTGTTCTGATCAAGAGCTCGACCAAATGAATAATCATGCGAAGCCTGGCCGTTCAGGGTCGGTAACAATTTCAGTTTTGCCAGATCAAGCGAATTTTTTTGAACCTCTGTCTGAATTACTTGTTGCTTTATCTGGATATTGTTTTCAATAGCATATTTGATACAGTCTTCAAGCGACCACACTTTTTGTTGTGAGAAGATTAATCCCTGTGAAGAAAGAAGACAGGTAAATATTAATATTAAGAATTTTTTCATCATTATATATATTATAATTCTAAGAGCAGAACATTGTTAAATTTTAGTTTACGAAGATAAATATTATCTCATACAGAATAAATATTTTCTTTAAAAAGAGAAAATAAAAGATCAATCTTCATTTTTTTAATTGTTGCAAACAGGTTTTAATTTTAATTATATTTGTAGCGATAACGGACACATTTTATCTATTAAATAAATAATTAATTATATGACTAATAAGGGATTAAAACTGGAACCCGGGGTAATTTTCGGAGATGATGTGAAGTCACTTTTTGATTTTGCAAATAAGAATGACTTTGCCATACCTGCTGTTAATGTTGTTGGTACTAATTCTGTAAATGCTGTTTTGGAAACTGCAAAGATGGTGAATTCACCTGTTATTATACAGTTTTCCAACGGAGGGGCGCATTTTTTTGGCGGGCAGGGCCTACCAAAGGAAAACCATGTTGGTGCAATCGCCGGCGGGATATCCGGTGCTCTTCATGTTCATAATGTGGCGGAATATTATGGTATTCCGGTAATACTCCATACTGATCATGCTGCACGCAAGCTTCTTCCATGGATTGATGCTCTGCTCGATGCAGGAGAGAAGTTTTATGAAACTAACGGGAAGCCTCTTTTCAGTTCCCACATGCTTGATCTGTCGGAAGAATCATTGAAGGATAATATTTCAATTTGCAAGCAATATCTCGAAAGGATGAGCAAGATCGGAATGACACTCGAGATAGAACTTGGTGTGACCGGAGGTGAGGAAGATGGTGTTGATCATTCAGGTGTTGACAGCTCGCGTTTATATACACAGCCGGAGGATGTTGCTTACGCTTATGAAGAACTTTTAAAAGTAAGTGACAGTTTTACAATTGCAGCATCATTCGGTAATGTTCATGGTGTCTATAAGCCGGGCAATGTTGAACTTAAACCAGTTATTCTTAAAAATTCACAGGAGTATATTATTAAGAAATTCAAAACAGGACCAAACCCTGTTAACTTCGTATTCCACGGCGGATCAGGATCCGAGAAGCATCTCATTACAGAGGCTATTAAATACGGAGCAGTAAAGATGAATCTTGATACCGATATGCAATGGGCTTTCTGGGACGGAATTAACAAATACTCAAAAGAAAAGCAGGATTACCTGCAGAGTCAGATCGGCAATCCGGAAGGAGAAGATAAACCCAACAAAAAATATTACGACCCGAGAGTATGGCTCAGAAAAGGGGAAGAGACTTTTATTGCCAGACTTAAGGAGGCATTTGCTGATCTGAATGCGATGAACAGATGCTGAAAAATATTTCTAATTTTGCAGTTCATTTTATCTCAGACTGACCCATGGTGTAATTGGCAACACGTCAGATTTTGGTTCTGAAGAGTCCAGGTTCGAGCCCTGGTGGGTCAACAA
>JBAWXY010000170.1:0-5168 GCA_037143835.1 Bacteroidota bacterium | reverse complement strand
TCCGGTTCATTCCAAAGCTCCCAGTACCACGATTCGACTTCCGCTCTACCATATCTTTCAACCGAATGTCTGACCCACTGGAAAATTAGCTTTCCCCATTTGTCATAATCTTTCGGGGGATATCTCCATCCGGTATAAATATCATCATAAGGATCTCCCGGTTTCCAGTTGTGTCTGTAAGGCTGCGGTTTTGAGGATAAAGCTTCGGGCATAAAGCCCATCTCAACAAGCGGTTTCATCCTCCGTTCAACATAAGTGTCAAATATTTTATCAATAACTGTCCAGTCATATACCGCATTACCATTTGCATCTTCAGTATAAACATTTGATGATCCCCATTTCAGCGCCGGCATCCCATCTCCGGAGGTTAAAAGATTATGTGTCCGGACATAAACGGGCATAGGGCTCAGTGCAGAGAGCTCTGAAAGAAGCTTTTTCCCGTCTTTCATATAGGTGTAGTTTGGCTCGTCATATCCAAACCATGCCCATACAGGATCCATTTTACCGATTTCTTTATTCAGATTAACTGAAATGATCGTTTTCTCTTGTGCAGTCTGAGCTAAAGAAAAAACAGTAACCAGCAATAGGAACAGGAATGTTAAATGTTTTCTTTTTATCATAATATAATTCATTTGTCAACCCATCTTTTAAATTCTGCAACCTTATCACGGCTCACAACGAAAAGATCACTTTTTTCTTTACTCTTTAAAGTAAGCTGTAACCTACTCGTGGAGTAGCTGTGCATTAGTATAATTGCATCGATATTAACAATACATTCACGGTTAATTCTGAAGAACTTACGAGGATCGAGCATGCTCTGTAACTGTTCAAGAGAGTAATCAACTCCATAGTCTTTACCCTGATAATCACTCAGGAAGACACTCCTTTCGCATATATGAAAGTGGCTGATTTCTACGGCAGGAACTGACCTGTATTTATCACCAATCTTAATAAGAAACCTCGACTTATATTGATTTTTGAATTCATACATGAGTTGCTTGAAATCTCTTTGAAATGGATCTTTGTCAGCAAAATGCTTTCTAAATTTTCCCAGAGCTGACTTAAGTAACTCCTCATCAATTGGTTTCAGGAGATAATCAACACTGTTTACTTTGAAAGCTTTAAGCGTATACTCATCATAAGCCGTAGTAAAAATTACCGGAATGTCAACATTAATTGTTTCGAAAATTTCAAAACAGATTCCGTCATCGAGCTGAATATCCATTAGGATCAGATCCGGCTGTGGTTTCTCCTGTAACCGGTTTATTGCTTCTTCGACAGTCTCGATAACACCCAGAACAGTTATCGATTTATCAATTCTCATCAATGCCCTGACGAGCTTGTCAGCAGCAGGTTTTTCATTTTCAATTATCAGTATATTCATTACAATAAAGGAATTTTTACAATAAAATCAGTATTTGTCTCTTCAATAATAAGTACTTTCCCTGTTATAAGACTTACACGTTGACCAAGATTCTTAAGTCCGATTTTTGTCGATTTAAGCTGCACTGCCATTTTCTGCAGATTGTTTTTTACAATAACGTGCTCATTTTCAATGTATATTGAAATCTTTAACGGACTTTCTCTGGTTGCTTTATTATGTTTGATGGCGTTTTCAACCAGAATCTGCAGGGATACCGGGAGGATTTCAGAATTATCAGTTTCATTTACCTTTACTTCCAGCTGAATTTTCCCGTCATCTCTTATTTTATGTAAGTAGAAATAATCTCTGATAAAGGAAAGTTCTACACCCAGAGGTACTCTGTCTTTGGAACTGTTCTCGAGTATATAACGGTAAATTGATGACAATCTGTTAATGAATTCTTCTGCTACGTCCGGTTGGGTATTAACAAGGGCCGAAAGTGTATTTAAACTATTAAAAAGGAAATGAGGATTGATCTGGTTCTTTAATGTTTCATTCTGAAAAATCAGCTTTTCCTCCCGCAACTTTTGTTCTCTTTTTAAGGAAGTCTGCCATAGTAAAACAATAAATATTATTCCGCCAACCGATAACCCCGTTATCGTCGATTTGAACCAGACACGGATTCCATAATGAATAAAATTATAAACCACTTTTGACAGATCTTCTCCTTTTATCCATAGTCCTGCATATTGCAACAGGATAAAAAGGATCATTGAAACCAGAAGACAGGCTGCCAGGAAAATCAAAAACCGGACCAGGACAATTCTTGTAATTTCCCCCGGACTTATATCAAAGTTTAAATCAGCGAATAACCTGGTTCCCAAATATATGAAGACTTCCAGTTGAGCAAATAACATTATTAAAACGCTAAATGAGAAAGACGGAGTAGCATCATATTTTCCTGTTAAAGCAATAATGACAGTCACCAAAAATGAAAAAATAAGAAAAGTTATATGCGAAACAGGTTTCCGCAGATTGAGAACATTATAGAGTATCGGCGTTTTCATTGTTACAAAATTAACAGTTCTTTATTGAATTTTATTAACCTCAAGCTCTCTAATTGTTTTTATAAGGAATTTATCTTTCATCCCTTTAACTTCTACCTCTTGTATCGTACCGCTGTACATAACAGCATGTTCGATGTTTTTAGTTTTAAGCGAGATCATAACAGTTCCCCAATATTGTTCAGTTCCTTTGGTTTTGATCTGGTCCATGCTCATTTCGATCTTATTATCAGTGGCATCAAATTCGACAATTGCACATAATTCACCATTAACCACAGATATTCCATTCCACGAGAGCATTATATTTTTATGGGAATACGTACCAATATCCGACATTTCAAACTGACCATTTATATCCGGAATAATGTAAGTTTTGTTAAGTTGCAATGAATCATAATAGTTCCAGGCGAATATTTCAAAAGACATCATATCCCATACCAGGTTCCTTGAATAAATATTATCAAGAGATGCTGGAAAATTTTTAAAAGCATCTTTATCCTGTACCATTTTCGCAGAAGGAACATATTTGAAATTTTCCATATAATCCTGTTTTGTCCCTTCATTAAAAGGTTCATCGGCCTTACTTGAATTTGCAATGGAGACATTATTCCAAAGAACGTTTCCATTTTCAAGACCTCTTGTATAATCACCGGATACTTTTATTTTACCGGTAAAGTTCCCGTAAAGATCCATGTTTGTGTAAACAGCTGTCATTCTGTATTTTTGAAGCGTGTTGCTAACCGGAACAGATGGTAATTCCCTTAAATACTTTTTCACAACTGCCTTTTCACTCTGACCGTTGGAAACGGAAGGTACAATAATCAGCAGGCTCATCAGGAATCCTGCAAAACCTGAATTCAATTTCTTTTTCATTGTCTTTATTTTTATGGTTAAACATTAAATTAAGATCAAAGTAAAAGCTGAATGGATTCAATAAAAAATATAATATGCAGAGTGGTTAAGATATATTGCTGAATGGTAAATTATGACGCTTCAACCGGAATTAGCCTGTTTAAAAAATCAAATTCAATATCTATTTTACAACATCAATTTCTATGGTAGTTCCCTGCAATCCGGGAGATGACAAGGTAATTACCGCCTTGCCTGGTTTATCGAGCGATTGAACATAGATCAGCATCTTTCCGTGCCAGGCTTTTTGCTTATTGTCCTTATAATCTTCAATATTCCTTGGATTGGAATCTTCCATTCCCAGAATTCTCACCGGCCCGATAACTTCACAGGTAACTTCATTCTCTGCAGAATAAACAGTATTCCCGGCATCATCGCAAAGGGTTACAAAAACATGAGCCAGATCCTGTTTGTCTCCCTTGAGGCTGGCTACATCACCTTTTGCAATTATCCTGGCCGGCATCCTGGTAGTCTTCAACTCATAAGAGGCAAGCTCTTTACCAGAAGTTCGTGCAACTGCTTTCAGAGTTCCGCTTTCAAAGGGTACATCCCAGGTGATTGTCCTGTTTTGAAAATCGGCCATCTTCTTTATCCCGAGCGACCTGTTGTTCAGGAATAATTCAACCTCTTCACAATTTGTAAAAACATTGACACTTATAGGTTGCCCCTGTTTCCAGTTCCAGACAGGATCGACCCTTTTGTGCGACCATAAGCTGACAGGGCCGTTATCAGTCAGCCGGTCGGTTGTCCCGATGAAAACCATCGGTTTGTCGCTCCACAGGCTCTGCCGGAAGTAAAATTCCGGTTTTTTATTCCCCGCAAGATCTATTATTCCGGAAGTACTGTGACGGCTCGGGAATTGTCCTGCCTCACCAAGGTATTCAAAGCCAGTCCATAAAAACTGCCCGATTATATAATCGTTATCTGCAACAGCATTCCAGGCATCAAGAGCCATTCCATTTTCACTTCCATAAAGTATACGTTTTGGATATTTCTTATGATCAGGAGCATAGCGGAATTCCTGGTAATTATAACCTGCAACATCAAGAGCTTCAGCATAACCCGATTCATTAGACATTAATGCTGAAGCCAGCCCTGCAGTTACCGGTCGGGTTGTGTCGAGCTGCTTAACAATGGCAACAAGTTCCCTGGCTATCTCCCCCAGCCTGTTGGCATTAGGCAGCTTCTCATCAAACTTAGCCCATGTCTGAGGATTAGCTTCGGTATTAAGTACAGGGTGTGTATATGGGTCATTAGGATAGTCAACTTCGTTACCGATACTCCACATGATTATTGAAGAATGGTTACGATCTCTTAATATCATATCTTTAAGATCTGTTCCGGCCCATTCTTTAAAACTTACTGCATATCCATCCTTCCCGGGAGTTCCTTTGTTCCATCCTTCAATCCATTTCTTTTTAGGTAGTTCCCATTCATCGAAAGCTTCTCCAATTACAAGGAATCCTTTTTCATCACAAAGCTCAAGAAAATCGGAAGAAAAAGGATTATGGCTGGTACGTATGGCATTACAGCCCAGCTCTTTCAGTATGTCAAGCCTTCGTTCGATCACCTGCCGGGGAACTGCAGAGCCAAGCGTTCCTGCATCATGATGCATGCATATACCTTTCAGTTTGAGATTTTTGCCATTAAGAAAAAATCCTTTGTCAGCATCAAACGTGAAGTTGCGAAAACCGACAACGGTAGTCTGGCTGTCCAGAATTCCTTTGCCCTTAACAATTGTTAACAATGAATAGAGATTAGGATTATCTACGTCCCACAGTTTTGGACCATAAATCTCCATTTTTTGAGTAATGATTTGGGGAGAAGATCCA
>JBAWXY010000169.1:0-5185 GCA_037143835.1 Bacteroidota bacterium | reverse complement strand
ATAGGTGCCCATGGCTATGTTTTGGAAAAAAGGGAAGAAGGCAGAGAACGAGATGTCATTTCTTCAACATCTCGAGGAGTTAAGGTGGCACATTATACGTTCAGTATTAGCTATATTGTTCTTTATGATAGTAGCATTTATTTTTAAAAGTTTTATTTTCGATCATATTATTCTTGCCCCAAAAAACCCCGCTTTCTTTACTAACCATATTCTTTGCCAGTTTGGGGAATTTCTTAATACTACTTTTAACGCTCAGAAATTCACAGTATTATGTATTAACACAAAGCCCTTAAATCTGATTAATATAAAAATGTCGGGTCAGCTAACGACTCATATAGCTGTAGCAATGGTAGCCGGTTTAATCCTTGCTTTTCCCGTTATACTCTGGGAATTCTGGAAATTCTTCAAACCAGCCCTTCGTTCCAATGAGGCAATGCATGCCAAAGGAGCAGTACTGGCAGCTTCATTACTCTTTTTCACAGGTGTTCTCTTCGGGTTTTATATGCTTGCTCCGCTATCGTTCCATTTTCTTGGGTCGTATGAAATCAGTCAGGAAGTTACCAATCAGATTAATATAAGGTCCTATATCGGTACTCTCACATCGATATGTCTGGCCACAGGATTAGTTTTCGAACTTCCAATAATAGCTTTCTTCCTTACCAAGATCGGTTTGATTACACCCTCATTCCTCAGAAAATACAGGAAACATGCTATAGTGGTTATATTTATTCTTGCGGCAATAATCACTCCACCGGATGTATTTTCGCAGACACTTGTCGCTATTCCTCTCCTGATTCTTTATGAGGTAAGTATCGGTATTTCCGCCAGGGTAATGAAGAAAAAGGAAAAACAGCACAACGATTTCATGGAAGATGATTCCGCCAAAACTGAACCTGCCACTTCATAATATCCAGAATGAAACTATACACTGAAAATCTTGTAAAAAAGTATCGTAGCAGGACAGTTGTTGACCATGTTTCGGTTGAGGTTGAACAAGGGGAGATTGTCGGGTTACTTGGTCCAAACGGTGCAGGTAAAACAACAACTTTTTACATGATAGTCGGTTTAATCCAATCAAGAGAGGGAAAGATATTTATGGATGAAGAAGAAATAACTTCACTTCCTGTTTATAAACGTGCAAGAAAAGGTATCGGATATCTTGCACAGGAAGCTTCAATATTCAGAAATATGTCTGTTGAAGACAATATCCGTGCAGTCCTTGAAATGTCGGGATTTCCAAAAGAGGAACAAAGAGAGAGACTTGAGACTCTTTTGAGTGAATTTGGCCTTCTGAAGATCAGAAAAAGTAAAGGCATCCAGCTTTCCGGTGGTGAAAGAAGACGCACCGAAATCGCAAGAGCACTTGCCCTTAAACCGAAATTCATTTTACTTGATGAACCCTTTGCCGGGGTTGATCCTATCGCCGTTGAAGATATACAGGAGATAGTATCAAAACTGAGGGAGAAACAAATCGGTATTCTGATAACCGACCATAATGTTCATGAGACCCTTTCCATTACTGATCGTGCTTACCTTCTTTTCGAGGGACGCATCCTTAAATCGGGCACATCTGCACAACTGGCAGATGATGAGCATGTAAGAAAAGTCTATCTCGGAAAGAACTTTGAACTGCGCAGGTAACATTCAATTTGTTTTGATAATAATTTATTATACTTTTGCGGGGAATTTTATCGCGGATGTGTCGTAATTGGTAGCCGAGCAAGACTTAGGATCTTGTGTCTTCGTGACGTGGGGGTTCGAGTCCCTTCATCCGCACAAATGACAAACCGCCCGTAACGATCTTTAATAGTGCGTTTTGGCGGTTTTTTAACGACGCAATAAACAAGAATTAATATGAATATCACCAGAGAAAACATCGATGACCTGAATGCTGTATTAAAAATTGAGATCAGGAAACCCGATTATGAAGATAAGGTTGAAACCGTATTAAAGGATTACAGGAAAAAAGCAACAATAAAAGGATTTCGTCCGGGAATGGTTCCGATAGGCCTTGTAAAAAAAATGCACGGCAAAGCTATCCAGGTCGACGAGATCAACAAAATAGTAACAGAAACCATTCAAAAATATATTACTGACGAAAAGCTTGAAATCCTTGGTGATCCGATTCCAAAAGCAGACGATCAGGAAAAGATTAATTTTGATACCCAGGAGGATTTTACCTTCTCATTTGAACTTGGACTGGCCCCGGTTATTGAACTAAAGCTAAGCAAAAAAAATAAAGTCAATCTGCATGAGATCATCATCGACGAAAAGATGAAGAGCGATTATCTTGATAATTACACTCGCCGTTACGGAGAGTTAAGAAAAGCTGACCTTACAGAAGAGAAGGATGTGATTAAGGGTAAAATTGAAGCTGTTGATAAGAATGGCGATGTGATACCTGAAGGTCCTTCTGTAGGAAATACCTCACTTGGTATTGACATCATAAAGGATAAAAAAATCAAAAAACAGTTTATCGGTAAAAGCCAGAACGATTCTATAGACTTCGACCTGAAAAAAGCTTTTCCAAACGATACTGAAGTAGCCGGGATATTACATAAAAAAAAGGAAGAGGTTGCTGAACTTGAGGGGAACTTCAGGTTTACGATCAATGAAATAAGCCGTTTCCACCCTGCAGAATTAGGGAAAGAGCTTTTCGACAGGGTCTATGGTGAAGGAGTAGTGAATTCGGAAGCTGAATTCATGAAGAAGATCGAAGATGAGATCGCAATAAACTTAAAACGTGAAAGCGATTTTAAACTGATGATGGATATTAAAAACCTCGCCATTGAAAAAACCGATTTTCAGATTCCTGAAGAGTTCCTGAAAAGATGGCTTCTTAAAGTCAATGAAAATACCACTGAGGTGCAGATCGAAAAAGAATTCGGCAGTTTCAGAAAAGACCTTAAATGGCAGCTTATCAGGAACAAGGTTGCTCGTGATAACGAAGTGAAGATCACTGAAGAAGAGCTGCTGAAAGAAGCTGAAAATATAACCAGGTATCAGTTCCAGAAGTATGGTCTGTTCTATGCCACTGACGAACAGATAAGCAATTATGCAAAAGAGACTCTTAAAAGAGAAGATGATGCAAAAAAAATTGCTGACAAAATACTTGAAGAAAAGGTTATTTTGCTTATGAAGGAACTTGTGAAGATTGAATACAAGAGTGTCACAGTAGAGGAATTCAATAAGCTTTTTGAATAGTAATCAACGCATTGCGATGATATATTTTTATTTTACTATCTTTGTTTGTTAATTTTAATCCTGAAAATATGAGTATTCTTGACGATTTTGGGAAATATGCAAAAAGCAAACGTGGAATCAGCAGCATGAACCTGCACAGGTACACTTCCATATATGGAAGCTATATATCACCTACAATTATTGAAGAGAGACAATTGAATGTAGCATCAATGGATGTCTTTTCACGGCTGATGATGGACAGGATTATTTTCCTGGGCCTGCCGATAGATGATTATGTAGCTAATATTATCCAGGCCCAGTTGCTTTATCTCGATTCAGCTGATCCCGGGAAAGATATTCAGATATATTTCAATACTCCTGGCGGATCAGTTAATGCCGGTCTGGGGATTTACGATACAATGCAGTATATCTCATCCGATATTGCCACAATCTGTACCGGGATGGCAGCTTCAATGGGCGCTGTTCTCCTTACCGCCGGTAAAAAAGGAAAACGATCTGCTCTCAAACATTCCAGGATAATGATTCATCAACCTATGGGCGGTGCAGAAGGACATGCTTCTGATATGGAAATTACCGTACGTGAAATCGTAAAACTTAAGAAAGAACTTTACGAAATAATTGCACTTCATTCCGGAAATACGGTTGAAAAAGTTGAAAAAGATTCTGACAGGGATTATTGGATGACATCTCAGGAGGCTAAAGACTATGGGATGATTGATGAGATTCTTCAGAAAACACAAAAATAGTCTGACATGGATAAATGTTCATTTTGCGGCAGATCAAAGAAAGAGGCCAATATGCTTGTTGCCGGCCTCGAGGGCCATATTTGTGATCACTGTATTGAGCAGGCTCACAGCATAATGAACGAAGAACTTGGTAATAAAAAGAATATTACATTTGACAGTATTAAACTTCTTAAGCCTACCGAAATCAAGAATTTTCTCGACCAGTATGTTATTGGTCAGGATATGGCAAAGAAGATAATCTCAGTAGCTGTTTACAATCACTACAAAAGGCTGATGCAAAAGCCTGATGTCGAGGATATTGAGATTGAAAAATCAAATATTATACTTGTTGGAGAAACAGGTACAGGAAAGACACTCCTCGCAAGAACTGTTGCAAAAATGCTGCACGTACCTTTTACAATTGTCGATGCAACTGTCCTTACTGAAGCAGGTTACGTAGGTGAAGATATTGAAAGTCTATTGACCAGGTTGCTTCAAAATGCAGATTATGATGTTAAAGCAGCTGAAAAAGGTATTGTTTTCATTGATGAGATCGACAAAATTGCACGAAAGGGAGACAACCCTTCAATAACCCGCGATGTATCAGGGGAAGGTGTCCAGCAGGGACTTCTGAAATTACTCGAAGGTTCAATAGTTAATGTACCACCCCAGGGAGGACGTAAACATCCTGAACAGAAAATGATCCCTGTCGACACAAAAAATATCCTGTTTATCTGTGGGGGTGCTTTTGAGGGGATCGAAAAGAAAATCGCACATCGGCTTAACACTCAGATTATTGGTTTTGGTGCCTCAAAAATCAGGGATAAAGTAGACAAAGATAACTTTCTTCAATATATAGCTCCACAGGATCTCAGAGCTTACGGGCTCATACCTGAAATAATCGGCAGACTGCCAGTTCTGACACATCTTAATCCTCTTGACAGAACAGCCCTCAGAGCAATCCTTACTGAACCAAAAAACGCATTGGTGAAACAGTATATTAAGCTGTTCAAGATGGACAATATTGATCTCACATTTGCCGAAGGTGTTCTTGATTATATTGTTGATAAAGCAATTGAATTCAAACTCGGAGCGCGCGGACTGAGATCGATCTGTGAGACCATCATGCTTGATGCCATGTTCGAAATGCCATCTATTGACACGAATGAGCTTGAAATAACGATCGACTACGCAAGCCGCAAACTTGAAAGAGTAAACCTGAAAGTACTGAAAGCATCATAAAAAAAGAGAGGCTG
>JBAWXY010000168.1:0-5204 GCA_037143835.1 Bacteroidota bacterium | reverse complement strand
TTGCGGTAACAGGCATGGCGAGATTTATTACCCCACTTTATCGGGTGTTGCACGATCGATAAATTACTATCCGATCGGCTCAGAAAAAGCTGAAGACGGTATTGTGAACATTGCCCTTGGCCTTGGAAAACTGATCGTTGAGGGGGGATTATCTCTTCGGTTTTCACCTAAGCATCCAAAAAAAATACTCCAGCTTTCATCGCCGGAAGCAGCATTAAGAGATACACAAAAAAAGTTTTGTGCACTCGATCTGAATATCAACAGTTTTGTTCCATCAACTGATGATGGTGTGAACATCCTTAAGATAGATATTAAGGATATGAACAACGATGCTGCTATGAAATATGTCGCCTCAACTTATGACAGGAATAATAATGTTCTCCGTGACGGAATTATACACCCCGGCAAGCGGGTAATAACATTCTCAAATATACTGCAACACAAGACGTTCCCTCTGGCCGACATTTTAAGTACCCTTCTGGAACTTGGTCAGCAGGAGATGAACAATCCTATTGAAATTGAATTTGCCGCCAACCTTGAAACACCTGCCGGCACCCCGAAAATTTTCAACTTTCTGCAGATAAGGCCAATAGTACACACAGAGGAGACACATACTACCAACCTTGATCATATTAAAACAAAGGAAACAATCATTTATTCAGAATCAGCCCTCGGGAATGGCGTTTTTAAAGGTATTAATGACCTTGTTTATGTTAAGCCTGAATCTTTTAATGCTGTAAATAATAAAAGTGTTGCAATTGAAATTGAGAAGATAAACACCTCGTTTGTAAAGCAGGGGAAAGGATATGTTCTTATTGGCCCCGGAAGATGGGGATCAACTGATGCATGGCTCGGCATCCCGGTTAAGTGGCCACAGATCTCCGCAGCGAGGATCATCATTGAATCGGGCTTAAAAAATTACAGGATAGATCCCAGTCAGGGAACCCATTTCTTTCAAAACCTCACCTCATTCCGGGTTGGATATTTTACCCTTAATCCTTACATTAATGAAGGATATTACGATGTAGATTTTCTTAATAAACTTGAGGTAGTTTATGAAGATAGCTATATCAGGCACATCAGGTTTGTAAATCCCCTCGAGATAATGATCGATGGGAAAAATCATAGAGGGGTAATTATGAAACCATTATGCTTACCTTTGTGAAGGCTTCGCCGTTCACAAAGAGGAACTCATTAAATTGATCTTTAAAAGAATTGTTAAAAAAATAAATCAAATGGAAACAGCAAAAACAAAATACCTTGGTGATCTCCGGACTGAAATAGCTCACGTCAGATCAGGGAGTGTTATAACAACTGATGCACCGGTTGATAATAAAGGTAAGGGTGAAAATTTTTCACCTACCGATATGGTTGCTTCAGCGCTTGGAAGCTGCATCTTTACAATAATGGGTATTGCAGCCAGGGAACATGGATTCTCTATCGATGGAAGTTCTTGCAAAATAACGAAGATCATGACCGACAGCCCACGAAAGATAGGTGAGATCAAAATTGAATTCGATTTTACCGGGAGTAGTTATACCGATAAGCAGAAAAAAATCCTGGAGTATTGCGTAAAAACCTGTCCGGTCGCTCTGACACTTAATGAATCAGTATTTCAGAATGTTACACTGTTATTTAAATAACGGCATAACGGTATAACGGCATAACGCAAGAACTGTCTTTTAGAATGTTGCTCCCTCTGTGACTGCCTCTTTATTGATCTTTTTTATCAGACCTTGTAAAACACTCCCCGGACCAACCTCAAAAAATGATGTTGCTCCATCGGAGATCATGTTAAGGACGCTTTGTGTCCATCGAACAGGGGATGTCAGCTGTAAAACAAGGTTTGATTTTATTACTTCAGGTTCTATAGATGGTTTTGCATTAACATTCTGATAAACAGGGCATACCGGCTTATTGAAAGTAGTGCTTCTTATTGCTTCTTCAAGTTCCAGTCGGGCCGGTTCCATAACCGGTGAATGAAAAGCGCCGCCCACAGCCAGTTTAAGAACTCTTTTTGCACCTTTTTCTTTGAGCATTTCGATGGCCTTATCAATACCTTCATTTGAACCGGATATAACAATTTGTCCGGGACTGTTATAATTAGCGGGTACCACAATTTCTTTTATGGAAGCACAGACCTCCTCAACTATTTTATCATCGAGACCAAGAATTGCAGCCATAGTTGATGGAGTCTTCTCGCAGGCTTTCTGCATGGCCATGGCTCTTTTTGATACCAGCACAAGTCCGTCTTCGAAAGAGAGAGTTTTGTTGGCAACAAGTGCAGAGAACTCACCAAGTGAATGCCCGGCAACCATATCGGGTTTAAATGAATTTCCGAGAACAGCAGCAAGAATTGTTGAATGAAGGAAGATAGCAGGTTGTGTAACTTTTGTTTGTTTCAGATCTTCATTGGTCCCGGCAAACATAAGGTCGGTTATTCTGAATCCTAGTATTGCGTTTGCTCTTTCAAACATCTCTTTTGCGGCAGGTGATTTATCATAAAGATCTTTCCCCATTCCGATAAACTGCGCTCCCTGTCCGGGAAATACATATGCCTTCATAATTACTTATTTTTAGTTTAAAACGCTGTTTCCAACGGGGTGCAAAAATAAGAAAATTGTTTTAATGAAGTTTTGTTCCAATCAGGTGAATAAACTCTTCACGTGTATTAAGTTGTTCGAGGAAAATGCCGGTAAAGGCCGAGGTGGTTGTTACAGAATTCTGTTTCTGAACACCCCTGATCTGCATGCACATATGTTGAGCTTCAATGACAACCGCAACTCCCAGCGGATGAAGGGTATCCTGGATACAGTTTCTGATCTGGGTGGTGAGTCTCTCCTGAACCTGAAGCCTTCTTGAAAATGCCTCCACAACCCGTGCTATCTTGCTCAGTCCTGTGATATAACCGTCGGGAATATATGCAACATGAGCTTTCCCGAAGAATGGTAGCATATGATGTTCGCACATTGAATAAAGATCAATATCTTTTACAATGACCATCTGTTTATATTCCTCCTTAAACATGGCTGATTTAAGGATCTCCTCCGCGTTCATACTGTATCCGTTAGTAAGGTAGTTCAAAGCTTTTGCAACTCTGACGGGAGTACGCTTAAGTCCTTCTCTTTCAGGATCTTCTCCAATAAGCTCCAGTACCCTGTAGTAAATGGTGGATAATTCTTCTATGTTTTCAGCATTCCAGGTCTCGATTTTATTATATCCATCGGTAACTATACCGGAACCGTCATTAATCTTCTCAATTGTCTTAGCCATAGTATTCTATTGAATTATTCTCAGTTTCTTCAATTTTTACGCAATGGAGGATGGCCTCTCCTTTTTCTATCGAAGGTTTAAGTTCGTCCCATATTGCAATAGCCAGATTTTCAGTTGTAACAATCCTTCCCTTCATGAATTCAACCTCAAGATTAATGTTTTTATGATCAATCTTATTAATTATTTTATCGAGGATTATCTGTTTCAGGATGTTTATATTCATTACAAAACCATGTTCCGTTGAAGGTTCCCCTTTAACAGTCACCCATAAAACATAGTTATGCCCGTGCCAGTTTGGATTGGAGCACTTTCCGAATATTTTTTGGTTAACCTCATCAGACCAGTCCTGTCTGAACATCCTGTGTGCGGCACAGAATCTTTCTCTGCGTGTCAGGTAAATCATACTACCATGCATTTATAATACAATATTAACCAATAATTTTAATAATAAAATAATAATTGGAATACACTTCTGGAATTCTAAGAAACCATGGGTTTAGTATCAGGTAACAATTTTTTTCCTACATAAGGTTGAAAATCCTCACTATCTGTTAAATTTGTCCAATGAAACATATCGGTTCGTAGCTCAGCTGGTAGAGCACGTGACTCTTAATCATGGGGTCGAGGGTTCGATTCCCTCCGAGCCGACTAAAGAGGAGTGTAACTAACGGTTAAGCTGGAATTTTGATTTGTTTCTCAGTGTAGTAACCAGATTATAAAACTGCCTTAACGTTTTTCAGAGTCATTATAAACTTAAGCTAAAATATTATGGGACAAAAAGGAAGAGAAATCGTTAAAATGGATGTTGATCATCTGATCGAACTGTTAAACAAAGCCTTATCCGATGAATGGCTTGCATATTACCAGTATTGGGTAGGAGCAAAAGTGGTCAAGGGTCCGATGAAAGATGCTGTAATTGCTGAACTAACACTTCATGCAACTGAGGAATTAAGTCATGCTGAATTACTCTCCACCAGAATTATTCAACTTGGTGGCACTCCTGTCTTATCGCCAGAAGAATGGTTTAAACTTACAAATTGTGGATACGATATTCCAAATGATCCATACGTTGAAGAGATATTAAACCAGAATATAAATGGAGAACAGTGTGCAATTCGTGTTTACAGCGATATGCTCGATATTACAAGGACCGGCGATCCGGTTACTTATAACATTATACTGCAGATTTTATCACAGGAAGTTGAACACGAAGAAGACTTATCAGCATTAAAAGAAGATTTGGAATTAATGCTGGAAAGAAGAAAATAAATACTTTATGAATGAATTTGACATAAAAGCAGCCGGATGGGACAAGAACCCGATGCATTGGGATCGTTCTTATGCGATTGCAAAGGAGATTATTAAGCTCATTCCATTAAAAAAGGAGATGACTGCTCTTGAATACGGAGCCGGCACAGGGGTAACCAGTTTCATGCTAAAAGATTATCTGAAAGAGATCACTTTAATGGATAACTCATCCGAAATGGTGAGAATAATGAACGAAAAGATCGAAACAACAAAAGTGAAAAATCTGAAAGCGCTAAACTTCGATCTCGAACATAACGATTATAAAGCTGGAATGTTTGACCTCATCTTTACCCAGATGGTACTTCACCATGTTACAGATATTGAGAATATTATAAAGAAATTTTATAATTTGCTCAATCCGGGAGGTTACCTGGCAATTGCAGATCTTTATCCCGAAGACGGCTTATTTCATGGTGCAGGTTTTACCGGGCATAAAGGTTTTAATATCGAAGAATTATCAAAGAAGGTCATGAATCAGGGCTTCACCAATATAAGCCACTGTCTATGCTTTGTTATCAATAAGAAAATCTCCGACACTGAAACAAAACAATTTGATGTATTCCTGTTGATTGCAAAGCGCGATACAATAAAGTAAAAAACAATTCCAGATGCAAAAATTGCTG
>JBAWXY010000167.1:0-5218 GCA_037143835.1 Bacteroidota bacterium | reverse complement strand
AACCACTCCTTTTCAGGAACATTAGCCCATGACCATTTTCCGATAACAGTTCCATCTTTTAGCAGAATATATCCGGGGTTAGCCCTTACCATGGTTTTCAAGGTCGTCTCATCAACAGAACAAAACTCAAGCCCGTTATTATAATATTTCGCCTCATCAGTTCCTGAAGCGGTCAGAATGTAAAAATCAATTCCGTTACCCATGCAATAATAGCCTAGTTCAAATCCATCTGACAAATGTTTTTTACCCACCTCTGCCAGCTTTTTAGAGATCATTAATACAGAATAACGGGGATTGGATAATACTTTCTGAGTAAGATCCTCTCCATTCATTGAAGTAATACTGAAATCGTGTATAGGAGGCTGATATCCTTTTTTAATAAGAACCGATTTCTGATCAACAAACTTCCAGCTGGTGTCGTCAGCCGGATAGTTATTAAGGCTGAACTCCTTTTTGATTCCGGCTTTTTCGTAAATAAATGTTGTTTGATACACATCAACCGGCACACCTTCAGGAATAACCATTTTTTCGGCAATTTTTACGCCTGTTTTATATGGTAAAAAATCGATAACCGGAAGATACCTCAGATTGCCGAGGGAAAAAAGAATAAAAAGAACGATAGTGCAGCATATAATAACCCATTCAATAAAAGTACTGAAGAGATTTTTAATCAGTTTCCTGCCAGCGTAAAGAACTATAGACAAAGCAATTAATATGATATTTTTCCCGAATGTCTGCCAGTTGGTCAGATGTATTGCATCGCCGAAACATCCACAGTCTGAAACAGGATTTGTCACTGCAAGAATGAAAGTAAGAGGGGTAAAAATCACCATAAGGATCATAACAACCCCTATTCCGGTTTTCGGTCTCAAACCTGTCAGAACAGAGAATCCGGCGATGAATTCAGCAGTACACAATAAAATTGCCAGAGGGAGGCTGAGCTGGTTCAGAAAACCAATATTGAATGCCTGAAAATAATCATGAAATTTGTAAGCCGAGCCTAAGGGGTCAATTGCTTTTACTATGCCCGAGAAGATAAAAACCAGACCAACAATTATTCTGCTGACAGATATTAGTATCTTCATATCAGATTAGTTTTCTGTCGGCGAATATCCTTTCAATCAGATTAAATATTTCATCAGGCGTCAGTATTTCACCATTGCTGTTACTGCAATCAACAACTGCAAGCCTGTCATCCGATTTTGCAACTCTCAGATAGATATCCCTGACCTTTTTCTGAAACACAAGACTCTCTTCGTGAATATCTCTGGTTCCGTTAAGGTAGGTACGGTCATCACCTGTTCTTTCATTTAATAATTTTTTTTCTGTGAATGCAAATGGCACATCAAGGAAAATATTCAGGTCAGGCTGAGGAATTTCGAAATGGTTGAATTCGAGAGAGAGAATCCATCTCATAAGCTCATCCTGTGCCGTTATCTCCTGCAGCTTAGCACACTGATAAGCAATATTCGAATAGGTATATCTGTCGAGCAGGACAATCTTACCGTCATTTAACCAGTTACTGATCAAACCTGAAGCATCTTTTCTGTCACCCGCATAAAGCATTGCGACAAGGTAGGGATCGACATCATTAAGAGAGCCAAATTCACCCCTTAAAAACCTTGCAATAAGTTCACCGAAATATGGAGCTTCAGTCCTCGGAAAGTGCAGATATTCACAGTTATATCCCTTCTTTGAAAAAAAGTCTCTTAATAGTTTGATCTGTGTTGATTTGCCAGCGCCGTCAACTCCTTCAATAACAAAAAGCTTCATTATATGATTGATTTCTTTCAGTACAAATGTAATAACCACACCGCAAAGAAGAAAATGTATGATCGGTTTAATTATTATGACCTTAATATTAAAGATACTTTGTACGGGAATTTTTCCCCCCCTGGGGGAAAAAGAAAGGGGGTTCTCTTCCTTTCTGTTCAGATCTATTTATAGCTCAAACTTCACCCCTCTGGCCGTTGACACGGCCATCTTCCCAGAGGGGAAGAAAAATGCAGGACATAACAACATTTTTCATAGATTGGGGTTGTCGCAAAAATCATTAATTTCGGCTATTCAAAAAAAGTGTTTTGCTGAAAAAACCAAGATATATCAACGCAGGGGGTAGTTTGCTGGACCTTGAGATACCAAAGGTGATGGGCATATTAAACATTACACCCGACTCTTTCTATAAAGGAAGCCGTTATAATTCTGATGAAGATATACTCGGAGCAGCAGTCAGAATGATGGAAGAGGGTGCTGATATTCTTGATGTCGGCGGATATTCTTCTCGTCCGGGGGCAGTAGATATTTCGCAGGATGAGGAGGGTAAGCGAGTTTTGAAAGCTATAAAACTGATAAGCAGCGAGCTGCCGGAGGCTATAATATCGGTTGATACATTCAGGGCTGATGTTGCCAGGGAGGCAATAACCGGATGCGGAGCTCATATGATAAATGATATTTCCGGAGGCGATGCCGACAGTGAAATGTTCTCAGTTGTTGAGAAGCTGAATGTACCCTATATAATGATGCATATGAAGGGAGATCCCCGCATTATGCAGGATAATCCTGTATATGACGATATTGTGACTGATATTCTGAAATGGTTCGGAGATAGGATCTTCAGGCTTCAGTCGGTGGGAGTGAAGGATATTATTATTGATCCGGGTTTCGGATTCGGTAAAACAGTTGATCATAATTTTGAACTTCTGCGGCGGCTGGGTGATTTCTCAATAGCCGGATTACCGGTACTTATTGGGGTTTCCCGGAAATCGATGATCTGGAAAACGCTCAGGATAACAGCTGATGAAGCACTTAACGGAACAACTGCTTTAAATGCAATTGCTCTTGTTAATGGCGCTGATATTCTGCGTGTTCATGATGTAAAGGAAGCGGTACAAACAGTAAAATTAATTGAAAAATTAAAAACTCTGTAACTGATCAGTGTCAAATGTATTAGGTCGGAAGTCAGAAGTTGGAAGTTTTAACAATCTACGGACGAGTCAGACTTCGGACTTCGGACTGATTAGTCAAAGATTAAGAATGTTTCTTATTTTTAACGATTAATATTTTTAGCAATATGCCATTTCACATAACCGCACTTGATATAATTGATATAGTCCTGGTGGCATTAATACTATTTCAACTTTACAGGCTGATCAGAGGAACTGCAGCATTCAGTATTTTTCTCGGGATTTTTTTTATTTACCTGTTATGGCTTTTAGTAAGAGCTCTCAACATGGAGTTGATCAGTGCATTGCTTGGACAGGTGATGGGTGTTGGTGTAATAGCTCTTATTATTGTATTTCAGCAGGAAGTGAGAAGATTTCTTCTTGTTATCGGAAACAGGTATATTAACAGACGCAGATTTTCATTAGGCAGGCTTTTTTCTTCTGTAAAGGAAGAACCTGGAAGCCCTAAAGAAGTTGAAGAGATTGTAAGAGCTTGTGAAACAATGGCTTCAAAAAGAACAGGTGCCCTGATAGTTATTGGCAGAAAAAGCAGTCTTGACCTCTTTTTTGAAGGTGGTGAAATCCTTAAAGCACAAATCAGTGCTGAGTTACTTGAAACAATATTCTTCAAGAATACGCCATTACACGACGGGGCTGTGCTTATCGAGGGAGGTCTTATCCTTGCTGCCAGGTGCCCGTTGCCAATTACTGATCAGGTTTCACTCCCCCCCCGGTTCGGGATGAGGCACAGAGCCGCAGTCGGAATGTCAGAACATACCGACGCTCTTATCGTTGTAGTTTCTGAGGAATCGGGTTTTATAACCGTTGTTGATAACGGTGAGATAAGGGAAAATATAACTCCGAATGAATTAAGGAATATTCTACTGATGGAAAAGATCTGGTAATATGGTGCTGGGTACTGGTAATAATAACTAATTTATCTTATACAACATCAGCGTCTCAGCATCTTTTATATAGATAAGGTTTCCGGCAACAATTGGGAATGAATAAATTGGTGTCTCGGAAACCTTGTATCTGGCAACTTCAGTATAAGCAGTTGATACCGGCTTGAGAACTATAAGGTTTGATGTACTGGGTAATCCTATCAGGACTGAACCACAGTCAACAATGGTCGCAAAATCGCTGTTAACTGCATTATCGATCCAGGCAGTCTGTCCGGTTGCTGCATTCAGACAGTATATTCTCTTCAGGTCGGTAAAACCATAAAGAAACCCATCTTTAAGTACCGGTGTGTTCCATTTTGCTCCAACCCCGGTGTTACTCCAGAGTTCCTTTGTAACGTACTCATTGCCTGATTTTTCTACTTTAATTGCTTTCATTCCGGTACCCTGGCCGGTATAATATATTGTTTGTCCGTCAATATATGGACTAACGCAATTATAGAATCGCTGCTGAACAGGTGTTGCAATCTGCCAAAGAAGTTTGCCATCCGTCAGGTTAATTGCCATAAGGTTCTTCTCGGTTTGTACTATAAGGTGTTTTTTCCCGTCAACAGTCATAACAGAAGGAGAGGCATAAGCAGGTCCATCTCCGGCCCATTTCCATTTTTCGTTTCCCGTATTAAGATCAAGAGCAATCACCTCTCCGTTATCTTTTGTGCCCACGTGAGCAATGCATAAATTATCAACGATGAGTGGCGACATTCCTGTAAAAAACTGAGGTACCACGTTTGCGGGGTTCTCTTTTCTCCAGATTACTTTACCTGTATTGGCATCGAGACAGGAAAGGATTGCCGATGCACCAAAAGTAACAATCTTCCCGTTTGCAACTGCAGGGGTACTTCTTGGGCCAGGGTGAGCAGCTGCCGGACCTGTAACGGCAGAAGAAGGATATAGGTTTTTCCATAATTCTTTGCCTGTTACTGCATCGAGACAGAGTACCACCTCTTCATTTCCCTGCCGGGTATTCAGATAAATTTTATTACCTGTAAGTACTGGTGTAGCATCGCCAAAGCCTACCGGTACTTTCCATTCCTGTTTAAGTTCAGTTGGCCAGGCTGAAGGAGCCTTAAATCCGGTTACCTTGCTGTCACGACCAATGCCCCTGAATTGTGGCCAGTCCTGTGAAAAGGAGTCAGTTGAACTGAGAATAATAAGTGTAGCTATTACACTGATTATCAGATTTGTTTTTTTCATCATAATATAGTCGTTTTTAATGAAATGATGTAACTCGCCCCGACGCGTAAGTGCCCGGTTCATGATTTTTTGTTTTAATTCGTTAAAGCTACTTCCTGTAAATATAAATTTTAATAAAAT
>JBAWXY010000166.1:0-5232 GCA_037143835.1 Bacteroidota bacterium | reverse complement strand
TCAACCGCCGGTATGTTTGTCTCGGGATCATAAACATGTCCTTCAGGAACCGTAACCTCCGGATCTTTCCAGTTGAAAACCCTTGCTGAAAAGGGACAGCCGGTCATGCAGAATTTGCAACCAATACAACGCTGGTTATCAACAAGAACAATACCATCCGGCCGTTTGTAGGTTGCGCCAACCGGACAGACACTTACACACATAGGCTTGTCGCAATGAAAGCATGGTCTTGGGAACCAGTACTTTGCAGTACTATTATCATCCTGCAGGAGATAAAGCTTCATCCACTCATGGTCTTTAGGCAGCAAATGCCCTTCCTGGCATGCCTCAACACATTTTCTTGCATTCTTGCACCGTGCCAGGTCAATTACCATACAGAACTTCCTGTTAGGAAGGCCGGCTCTTGCCTCTTCCTTAAGTTCATTAAGTATCTCTTTGGCAGGTTTAATATCATCCTTATCAACTTCAACCAGCTTACCATCAGGAGACAGCAGCTTAATCTTTTCCCCTGATTTTGATTTATTTCCGGTAAAAACTGAAGTGCCGGCAACACCAGCAATAGAGACAACCCCAACACCAACACCTACTTTTTTAAGAAAATTACGCCTCGATGATCTTTCGCTCTCATTTTCCTCTTTCTCTTTCATACTATTTTTATCTGACAGTTTTGCTATTCCGATCGATGATATCCGGAGATCATCCCCCAGAAGAGTGATGTGGGTTTGGCTCCAAGAGTACAGGTATATATGTGAATCAACATGAATATTGAAAGGAAGAAACCCATTGTTATATGTAAAATGTCGGTCAGGATAAGACCACTCACTCCAAAAAACCTGGTTATGGTTATTTCAGGGAAAAGCAAACCAATACCCGATATAATGAGGAGAGGAATAGCCACATACATGGCAAGCACATAGGTTAATTTTTGCAAGGGATTAAATTTACGTTCTTCAGTTACAGGAAATGGATGTTTTTCCCCTTTGAACATTCCCCAGGAATAATATTTTAATTGCTTACCAAGATCTGAAAGAAAATCCTTTTTGCCGATTCTGTAATACCTTCCGTTTTTTGTCAGGAGATTCCCGGTAACAAATAATATATAGCTTACAGTCAGTACAATAGCTGCAAAATTATGCCATTTTACTGCTATTGCAAATCCTACAACATATGAAGCATTCTCTTTATCGGTATATTGCATACTTAATCCGGTCACAATAAGTATAAGAAACATTACTGCGTTTATAATATGCCAGGCTCTTATCCATTTTGGGTAAAGATACATCTTAGTCTTCTTTAATAGTTTTTGTTATTCTTACTTATCCTGAATACTATATGAATGCCAATAATACCGATTACACCAATAAAAATAATCAGACTAAAAAGATTCAGGTATTCATTTCTGTTTGCACCAATTACATATGATTCATTTAAAATTATTCCGTTAAAGAATCCATCACGACGTTGCGCTTTAGATTCAAATTTATAAAGTGAGGCCATCAGGATTGAATTTTTCGAATGGCATTCATTGCAAAGTTTGACTGCTTCTTTCTTAGGTTTAATCAAATGAGCTACAGGAATATTATTATTAATTTTCGTATGACACTCAATGCACCGGACATTTGCAAAATGCGAAGTCTGATTTGGAAGCCAATCGTGCTTTTTAATAATATTTATCTCCTCCCTGTCAGTCAGAAGCTGAAAGTGGTTGAAGTCGGAGTGGCAATTAAGACAGATAGCGTTATCGTATGATATCGTCTCTTTAAGATTATCTTTGTTTCTTATATTGATCTTGTAGCTGTGAGGATCATGGCATTTCCAACATGTAAATCCATCTTCCTCAAGCTTGAAATGAGTACTCTGCTTATATTCAGTTTCTATCTCCTCAAAATGATACTGTGAAAATTTCTCATCGCCCCCATGACAATCAATACAGTTATATTTCTGCTCCATTCTCAGCTCTCCGGAATGAGGAAAGTGTACATACTCTGCGGAATGGCAGTCTGTGCAACTAAAACTTTTATGATTTGATTTGTAAAATTCTTCTTCGTTTACAATTCTTTCTGAACACATCAGAGCTTTAACCTGTCGTTCGAGGTTTTCGTTAGTGTACTCATACCTCTCCTGCCCGTGACATTTAAAACAACGTTGGTTATCTTCTTCAAAGGGCGAGACAAAGGATGTTGTATCCTGAGTCTTAATGTCCTCACTTTTTAACAGCGAACTTCCGGCGGAAGGTAAAGAACTTAAAGAGATAAGAGCTAATAGGATAATGATCCGGAATTTAAATAATTTCATTCCTGATTCCTTAATTGAATTAGAACCTGACAGTAATGTTAAACCCTACAAGACAATCGCCTTTTGTGAAATCATTTGTGTTGAACACCAGATTCCTTTGATTGATAATTTGTGAATAATTAGCGACAAATATCTGGAAAGTATGAGTTGCAGTATTTATTTCCCAACCCAGTGAAAGATTTGGTTTTGTTTGTTCGTCAGGATCCTGTTTTGTAAGTAATTGGTCATATTCAAGTAATAATGAATGGGAACCGAATAAATTTGCACGGGCACCTGCTGACAAACCTAAGTTCAGATTCTTATAACCTGCTGCAGTATCGGCATTCAGAGGTACAGAATTGAAATAAGCCAGTGATGGAGCTACCTGTACTGAGAACATTTCATTAATCTTACGGGCAACAATAAGTTGGGTGAAATAGGATAATCTGTGAATTTCCCTGAAACTGGCGGCTGGTCCGAATTCCTCTTCCTTACGTAAGTCAGCTACGATATTACCATAGTATGAAAGGGAAACAGGCATGCTGTTATCTTCCGTCTGCTGAAGAATAAGATACTTCCATTGAATATCCTGTAGTTTATAATCTTTTGTTGTTCCGGCGCCAACCATTAACCTGTCGGTGATACCATAATTTAAACCTATCCGTGTATTGGCCGAACCCTGTATGCCAAAAAGGTTATGATAATTTTCAATCAGGCTGAATCTGTGATGAATTTCCAGTTCAAGACCTCCTTTGTAAGGTGTGGCGACGGTATGATTATCAATAAGTATGGTTGTTCCAAAAGTGAACCGGACCGGTTTGGATTTTTCCTGTGTCTGAGTTTCTTCCTGTGAGAATAAAGGAGAAATGAATAACGATAAAATTAAAACTATAAAAATCTTTTTCATATTAATTAGGTTTTATCAGGTTTGGTTAATTTTAATTATTGAGGGCTCCCTGGTTAATCCATCCGAGAATTTTTGATCTTTCGGTGTCAGTAGCTCTTGAAAGATGTGATCCGGTCAATTTAGTATATAACTTGCTTGTCTCACCCGGAGTGTTAACAAACGCACCATTTGTAAGTGACAGATAAGATTTACCATCCCGGAGGTCAGGTGCTTTTGCACCACCATGACACGATGTACAATTGGCATTGAATATCGGTTGAATATCCGCCTGAAAATGCCATGTAGTTCCCGGGTCAACAACCGGTAGGATAAATGAATTTTTTTCACACGAAGAGATTCCTGTGACTGCTGCAAGAAGAACAAATGCAACCAGAATCTGTCTGATCTTATTAAATTTATGATTCATGTTATAATTATTGTTAATTAATTCACAAAGATACCTGATTATACTGATTAATAGTTTTTTATAAGCAAGAAATTTGCTGCTTCAGCAATGCTGTTTATCATGTAGAAAATTGATCTATATCACTTTTCATGGTGATATATATTTTTTATCTGATTTATAACCATTGTAAATACTTTTTACCTATTTTTAAAAGAGATTGTTACATAAAAAACTTTGACATATGGATCGTTCAGTTGCAGAACTTTATTTAATTCTGGCTTTAAACCCGGAGAAAGGAAGGATTTCACTCAGCGATATATACTTCAGATATTCTCTGACAGGGGCATTGATCATGGAATATCATGAGAGTGGAGAAATTGCAATCGAGAATAAACGAGTTGTTCCTTCGTTCATAAAAAACGGAGAGACGATTCATGATTTGTTTGCTGACAGAATTATGAAATCGTCTAAGAACAAGAGAATATCATTCTGGATAAGCCAACTGACTAATAAAAGCCGGATTATCTTCAGGGAGATAATTAATTCACTTGAAAAGGAAAAAATATTAAGGATAGAGCATAAAAAGTTTCTGAATATATTCCCTTATAAAAGATACTGGTTTATTGACAACAGTGTCAGGGCCAACCTGATTGAACTCCTCAGGGGAATCCTTCTTTATAACAGGCGACCCTGTAAAAAAGATATAATGCTTCTGGGTTTAGTTGAAGCATCAAAGGCATATAAGCTTCTGTCGCGTGAAAAAGGTGAATCAAAACAATTACGTCAGAAGAATATTGAATTGCTTAAAGGGGATATGATTAGTGCTGAGATCAGTCAGACTATAAGAGAGGTACAGGCTGCGATCGTTGCATCAATAGCTGCCAGCGTGGCAGCAGCCGGTAGTTCTCACTAAAAGGACAGAAAATTACTTTTTATAGTATTGCATTACTTCCGGCATAGCAGCTTTAATTTTACTTATCCTCTTTGCATCGGTTGGATGTGTACTCAGGAATTCCAGTGTCTTATTTCCTCCGATTTTACTCATGCGGTCCCAAAATACAACAGCACCCTGAGGATCGTATCCTGCCAAAGCCATAAAGATCAGTCCAAGCTTATCTGCTTCGTATTCAAATTCCCTTGAATAGGGTAACAGCACTCCCACTTCTGAGCCTATTCCATATATTGTATTATATATATTTTTAGTCTCTACAGGCTTACTTTTAACAGCTTCGCTCAGGGCTATACCGCCAAACTGGAGAAGAAGCTGCTGACTCATCATTTCACCGCCATGCCGGGCAATAGCATGAGCTATCTCGTGACTGATAACCACGGCTAACCCGTTTTTGTCTACTGTATAGGGAAGTATCCCACTATAAATGACAACTTTCCCGCCGGGTATACAAAAAGCATTTGGCACAGTGCTTTCAACAAGAGAATATTCCCATTTGTACCCATCCAGCCTGGCCCCCAGGTTGTTTGCGGCAAAGTAAAATTCAACAGCTGTGGATAGCCTGGTGCCAACCTCCTTTACAATTTTACCGTTGATTTTATCCGGGGAGGCCGGATTCTCTTTCATGAATTCCTGGTAACTGACAAGTCCCATTGCAATCATCTCTGATTCAGGCACAAGGCTGAGCTGCTTACGACCGGTAAATGGTACTATGGA
>JBAWXY010000165.1:0-5366 GCA_037143835.1 Bacteroidota bacterium | reverse complement strand
GACATACTTTTCCTATATTTGCAAACATTTTATTTTACTCTATGGTTTCGGTTCAGGATATTTCAGTATCGTTTGGTAGTCTTGACTTGTTAACAAATATCTCCTTTCTGATAAATGACCAGGACCGGATTGGTCTGGCAGGGAAAAACGGTGCAGGCAAATCAACTCTTCTTAAGATTATTTCAGGTCTTCAGAGTGCTGCTTCAGGTCAGATAGACATGTCGAAAGACGTTACAATAGGGTATCTTCCGCAACAGATGAAGGTGGATGATACGACAACAGTCTTAAATGAAACGATAACTGCATTTTCGGAGATTATCAGCCTTTCTGAGGAGATAGAACATTGCAGTTCGGAAATCGCAAGAAGAGAGGATTATGAATCGTCCGATTATCTGAAACTTTGCGATTATCTGACGGTAGTTGAAGAGAGGTACAGGATGCTTGGCGGAATCAACTATATGGCTGAAGCGGAGCAAACCCTCCTTGGGCTGGGATTCGAACGAAAAGACTTTGAAAGATCAACAAAAGAGTTAAGCGGAGGCTGGAGGATGCGTATTGAACTTGCCAAGATACTTTTGAAAAAACCTTCTCTTTTCCTTCTTGATGAACCAACGAACCACCTTGATATTGAGTCTATCCAGTGGCTGGAATCATTTCTTGCCGGTTACCCCGGTGCTGTGGTACTTGTTTCGCATGACAAAGCATTTCTTGATAATGTAACCAGAAGGACAATTGAGATCTCTCTGGGGAAAATTTACGACTACAAAGCCTCATGGTCGAAATATCTTGTGCTGAGAGAGGAAAGAAGAGAACAGCAGATCGCTGCATTCAGAAACCAGCAGAAGAAAATCGAAGATACAGAAAAATTCATCGAACGGTTCAGGTCTAAGGCAACAAAAGCCGTACAGGTTCAGTCGAAGATCAAACAACTCGACAAAGTTGAAAGGCTTGAGGTTGATGAGGAAGATAAAAGCACTATCAACTTAAGATTTCCACCTGCACCCCGTTCAGGCACTGTCGTTGTTGAAGCAGAAGAACTCTCAAAAAACTACGGATCGTTAAATGTCCTTAATAAGATTGATATCAAAATCTCGAGGGGAGAAAAAGTTGCATTCGTGGGCCGTAACGGAGAAGGAAAAACCACACTTTCAAAGATCATTACCGGCGAGCTTGATTATGTTGGGAATCTGAAGTTAGGGCATAACGTAAAAATCGGATATTTTGCCCAGAATCAGGATGAACTGCTGGATGAGAACAGAACAGTACTTCAGACAATTGATGATGTGGCAAAAGGAGATATAAGGGCAAAGATTCGCGATATGCTCGGAGCATTTCTGTTCAGGGGAGATGATGTTGAAAAAAAGGTTAAAGTTCTTTCCGGAGGCGAACGGTCGAGACTCGCCCTGGTAAAACTGCTGCTGGAACCAAGTAACCTTCTTGTGCTTGATGAACCCACAAATCATCTCGATATGCGTTCAAAAGATATTCTTAAACAGGCCCTGATCAAATACGATGGCACATTAATTGTGGTATCGCATGATAGGGATTTTCTGGACGGAATAGTTGGAAAGGTATTTGAATTCAAACAAAACAGGATAAAGGAAAATATCGGTGGAATTTATGATTTCCTCAGAAAGAAAAAGATTGAAAACCTGAAAGATATTGAGAGAAAAGACAAAGCCAAAAATGACACCGTACAGGTAAATGTCTCCTCAAATAAGCAAAAATATCTTGAAAAGAAGGAGTTTGACCGTAATCTGAGAAAGCTGAGGAAGAGACTTGAGGAATCGGAGACGGTGATTGAGAAGATAGAAGCGGAAATTATGGCCGTGGACAAAGCATTCATGGAGCCGGGAAATTCTTCAGAAGCTCATGAAATTGATTATAAAAAATATCAGGATTTAAAGGAACAACTTAACGAAGAGATGAACAAATGGGCTCTTTATAGCCAGGAGGTCGAAGAGTTTTTACGAAATAACAGTTGAGAATCAGCATGGAAAGAGGGTAATATCAAATAAGATAATTAATTTTGGGTATGAAGAATAGAATTTCCACCAGGGCCATTTGTTCACTGTTTACCATTACTCTGTTTATTGCAACTTTCAGTTCCTGTAAAACGACTCAACAACCAGCTGACTCCAAAGATCTGTCCTATCTATATAATCCCATAAAGAATCCGATCAGCCCTCGTTATAATGTTATTAATCAATCTGATGAGTTGTCAGTCCTGTCTGTTAAGTTCTTCGCTAATGATCTTTTTTTCTCTGAAGCAAACCCACAGGGTGTTCCTACAGCCATGGTACTAGTCACTGTCAAACTCTTTAATATCAGTGAGGGAAAACTTCTGGCTGACACCGCGGTATATAATATCAGCATAGTCAAAGAAACAGGGAAACCGGAATATGTTTATAATGTCCCTCTGAAAGTTGAAAAGGGAATTGAATACCTGGCTGAAATAAAAATTCTGGACAGGCTCCGTCTTCAGGTTGTGCAGGCTTTTGTACCTTTTAATACTCTGTCGTACAACAATAAATATAATTTCAGAGCTCAGGGCCATTTTGAGAAAAATGAGCTTTTTAACCCTGTTCTGAGAGTTAATGAATATGTCAACCTTGTTTACACCAGGGGGCCTGTTGACAGCCTCTTCATTTCATTTTACAAACCCTTCCGGGAAGTTCCTGATCCACCATCGATGCTCCTGCCTGAAAAGACTCTCGACTACGAACCGGAGCAGGTTGTCGCTATACCTTATTCTGATACAATGCCAATAATGTTTCCGAGGGAAGGCATCTATCTTTGTTCTGTAGGAAGGAATATCAAAGAGGGATACACCTTTTTAAATCTGGGTGCTTCCTATCCGGCCATGGCAACCCCTGAAGTTATGATTGAGCCTCTTGTCTACCTTGCATCCCAGGTTGAAGTTGCTACTTTAAGGTCTGCCGTAAAACCGAAGGTAGCTCTTGACGATTTCTGGATTAAATGCGGAGGGAATGTTGACAAGGCACGGGAACTCATAAGGATATACTATACCCGGGTACTTTATTCGAACTATTATTTCACATCATACAAAGAAGGGTGGAGGAGCGAGAGGGGAATGATCTATATAATTTACGGACCACCTGACAAAGTTTATAAAACATCCGAAGGAGAGAGATGGGGATACAGGAAGCCTGTGATCAAATCCTCCTGGGGTGGAAGATACAAGGTCAGTGAAGAGTATCTTTTCTTTAATTTCAAAAAGAAAGAAAATCTCTTTTCCGATAATGACTATTACCTGAGCCGTAGCGAAACTCTTGTCACATACTGGGATCAGGCTGTTTCCAACTGGAGAAAAGGAATTGTTTTCCGTCTCGATAATCCGGAAGATATTTGATGGGTATAATAAATCAAGATATGCAGAAAGAAACAGATTGCATTTTTGGATTAAGAGCTGTGATTGAGGCTATTAAAGCAGGAAAACAGATCGACAGGCTGCTGGTAAAGCAAGGTCTTCAGGGTGCTCTTTATCATGAGCTTATGACCGAAGTTAAAACTCATAATATTGTTTACCAGATAGTACCTGTTGAGAGAATAGAACTGGTGACGAAGAAAAATCACCAGGGGGTATTGGCATGGTTGTCTGTAATTGAATATCAATATATTGCTAACCTTCTTCCAATGGTTTTCGAAAAGGGGGAAGATCCTTTGATAATTGCCCTGGATGGTGTTTCAGATGTAAGAAACTTTGGTGCAATAGTACGTACAGCAGAATGTCTTGGAGCCCATGCAATAATAATCCCCGAAAAAGGGTCAGCCAGGATTACGGCCGATGCTGTTAAAACATCTGCAGGGGCTTTGCATTCGTTTCCGGTTTGCAGGGAAAAAAGTATTGTCAGGGCCATTGAGTATCTGAAAGAATCGGGACTCAGGGTATTTTGTGCTGCAGAAAAATCGGGTATAATAGCTTCAGAAACTCAGTTAATCGGTCCATCCGTTTTGATACTTGGTTCAGAAGATAAAGGGATCAGCCGTGAACTTATAGCACTGTCCGATCACCAGATCAGGATTCCGATGACCGGCACAATTGGTTCTCTGAATGTTTCAGTGGCAGCTGGTATTCTTCTGTATGAGATAGTAAGGCAGCGGTCAGTCTGAACTATTCAATAATACTCCTGATTCTTTGATCGAGCATCTCCTGATCAGCAGTAAATGATGCCAGCCCGGCCAGTGTAAGCAATGTATCAGGAGCAATCTTACCTTCGCTTATCTTTTTCTCCCATCTTGAATGTACTGGTATTTTTCCGTCGGAAGCGATGAAACTTTTCTCCTCTTTTGTCAGTGAAGGGAACATATCCTCGCAACCTTCTTCATGGGCTATATGAATCAATTCGGAACCGGTGGAAGGCACTTTAGAAGCGAGTCTTTCTGCAAGACTAAGTACATTGTTATCAACTTCCCAGAATTTTTCAATGCGAGCCCCTTTTGCTGAATCATAGAGACTTACGTCATAGTTTTCATGAGTATGGGATGAGAATTTTCCGCTTAACTCTTTTCGTCCGGCAGCGGCTACATTCGGAGGCATTGTATAAACATCTGTTCCTGCCAGGAGCTCCAGCTGGTTGTAATTTCTCAAACTTGCTGCAATAAGTTTTGTTTGCCATGGATTCTCAGCGGACAGGCCTGTCACCCAGTTCTGTGATGAGATAACAGCCATCTCTCCTGCCCCGGAGCCGTCGCCAAGTTTATTGTTAATCATATAAGCGCCAATCCTCCCAAGAAAAACATTAAGGTAGTCTGGTCTGGCCACTCTTGTTGCAAGCACGTTCTCACGGGCACTGAACCCAAGTGTAAAATTGATTTTAACTCCCGAATCCTTAAGAAGTCTGGCTCCGATCAATCCTTCGGCAGTATATGGAACCTTAACTATAAACTGTTCCGGACATATTTCGTGAAATCTTTTTCCATAGTACTGAATAGCCTTAATATCATGAGCAGTATCAGTATGCAGTTCAACACTCACGTATCCTCCGAACCTGGAAGCCAGCCTTAAACCATGCCGTGCGTTTAAAATAAAAGCTATCTCTTTAACCCTGTCCTCCTGAGAAAGATCTCTTACAATACTTTTTGCTTCGGAGATAAAAACATCATATATACCCTTTTGTATCTCATTGTTAAGCAGCGTATTGTTGGTCGTCAATGCACTCATTTCAGCTGTCCAGTTAGCTTCAGCCTCTTCCACATTACCGGTATCCAGCCAGAGTTCTGTACCCGTATTCCGTAATGATTCCCAGAAAGGATCTTTTTTCCCTGTAACATGTTTTTCACTAAGATTCTTCCAAAGAAAATCGCTAATTCTGGTATTTAAGTCAGCCATGGTTTTAATTATT
>JBAWXY010000164.1:0-5412 GCA_037143835.1 Bacteroidota bacterium | reverse complement strand
GGATAATTGCGTTGGGAATAGCATTGCTTACCGTGAGCTGGCAGAGTTGGCGGGCAGCAACTAGGAATCCGGTTGAAGCGTTACGATACGAGTGAATAATTTGAAAATGTGATAATTTGAAAATTTGAAAATGATCCACAATAACATTCGTCTGGCTTTTAGAAATGTAATGAAAAACAAGGGGATTAGCTTAATAAATATCCTTGGACTTGCCATTGGTATGATGGCAGTTTTGCTGATTTTCCAATATATCAGTTTTGAAAAAAGTTACGATAAATATTTCCATAATGTTGATCGACTTCAACGGTTGGTTTTTTACAGGTATTATCAGACCGGGCTGGATAAAAGTGTTGGGAACAATTATTATGTCGGACAGATTGCATACGAGAAAATTCCTGGAATCGAAAATTTCTGCCGCGTCAAAAAAGAGACTCAGTATATTCAGGCAGGGGAACAGATTTATAAAGAAGAAAGAACACTTTTTGCTGATAGTTCATTCTTTGATCTTTTTTCTCACACAGTCTTATCCGGTGACAAAACCGGATTCCTGAGGAAGCCTGATATGGCAGTAATTACTGAATCGTTGGCACATAAATATTTTGGAAATGATAACCCGGTTGGAAAGATCATATACGGAGTAAATCCCGGAAAAAAACCGGTAACTATTCAGGGAGTTATAAAAGATGTACCGAAAAACTCACACCTTAAGTTTGACATTGTTATTTCACTGTCTACAGTTATCAACAAAAATTATTGTTACACCTGTAATAACACCAATACTTATTTTCTGCTTCGTAAAGGGATTGATCCTGACAAAGTTGCCAATGAAATTACAGCTCTGGCTAAGGAATATTTCAAATCAAATAAGGTTGAAATAACTTATCCTATCGAGTACCACCTTCAGCCAATTACAGATATTCATTTACATTCCAATTACCGTTTCGAACATGAACCAAACGGGAACAATAAATATCTGTCTATTCTGCTGGGAATTGCCTTTTTAATTCTCATAAGTGCAGGCTTGAATTATTTTAACCTCTATTCATCAATTACCGGCAGAAGAATAAACGGAATAGGGATCAGAATTATAAACGGAGCATCCGGAAGAGATATTATTTCAGAATTCACAACCGAAGCTGTACTGACAGGTCTGATAAGTCTGGTTCTGGGCTTTATACTACTATTCCTGTTTTTCCCTGTTTTTAAGAATTTTTTGAATCTTGATTTCACTCTGGCTTCTGCATTCCAGCTAAAAACATGGTTACTGCCTTCATGTATATTGATATTTTTAAGTCTGATAGTTGGCTTGTTCTTAGGAATAAAAATTTTTAATGTTGCACCAGTATCATTTCTAAAAAAGGAATTGATCATTAGCAATAAAAAAAATTCCCGTAAATTACTGCTTGTCGGACAATTTATTATCGCTATAATCCTGATTGGAAGCACTATAGGCGCTATGAAACAGATCAGGTATATGCAAAAGGATGCTTTTACAATGAATATCGATCAGGTACTTGTTGTTAAAAGGCCGGTTGCAAAAGAATTTAACTCAGCCCAATCAGCCTTTCAGGAGAGTCTTTTAAAGTACCCGGGAATAGATGAAATAACATTTTCAACTGTTACACCCGGGGAAAAGAACGGATGGGTGAAAGGGGGCATCTCACTTAAAGGCAAAGACAGGCTTGATTACCAGTTTTTTCAGTCAGATGTAGCTCCCGGATTTTTTCAGTTTTTCAATGTAAAACTTCTGGCTGGGAGGCAGTTTTTCAGCGATGAAAACAACTGGCTTGGAGGTCCGCGCCATCTGATACTGAATAAAGAAGCAGCACTAGCTTTCGGGGAGGATAATTATAAAGACATTATCGGTAAAACATTATTTGATTCTGATAATAAAGAAGATATCGGAGAGATTGTAGGTGTTGTTGACGGTTATTTCCAAAACTCACTTGATCAGGAAGTAAAACCGACTATTTTTAATTGCGATCAGATCGGTTATTTTATTTTCATTAAGATTCAAAATGCAGATTTACAGGGTATTGTTAAAAAAATAACAGATGAATACAAGAAATATTTTAAGGATCAGTATTTTGAATATTATTTTCTTGATGACTATTTCAATGTACAATATAAATCACACATCCAGCTTTTCAGATGCTTTATTCTGTTCAGCCTGATGGCAGTCATAATTACCAGTCTTTCTCTTTTCGGACTTGTAATAATGGTATCTGTTTCGCGTACCAAAGAAATTGGGATCCGTAAGTTAAACGGTGCAAAGGTTTCAGAAATTCTCTACATGCTGAACAAAGATTTTATTATCCTGGTCTCTTTAGCTTTTGTAATTGCTACTCCCCTTTCCTGGTATGCATTGCACAAATGGCTGCAAACCTTTGCATATAAAACAGAATTAAGCTGGTGGATCTTTGGATTATCCGGAATATTTGCATTTGGAATAGCATTGTTAACAGTAAGCTGGCAGAGCTGGAGGGCAGCAACGAGGAACCCGGTGGCGGCTCTTCGTTATGAATAGTTGCCCGCCTTTGTTTTACCCCCAACCCCCCAAGGGGGGCTAAAAAGGGATTAAATTTTAGAGTATGGAAGTAATAAGTAAAACGAAATATAAGTTGCAAATAATTTTGTTAAAAACTGTCTTGAAAGTCCCGCCTCGCCTTCGCGTAGCCGCTACGTGTGCCTACGCTGAAGCATCGGCGACAGCGTGCGGAGCAAGGCTTGGGGGATTTATGGGTGTATTTTAGTCAAATTTTGCGGACAAAAAAAAATCTGATGATTGTATTGTATTATTTGCTAAATTTCAAAACAAACGACTCTTGATTTCAGAGTCCAAAATGATAATGTCTGGTTACACATTAACATATATAAATCATGCTTAAAAACTATCTTAACTTAACGATCAGGAATCTTAAGTTGAACAAGGGATATTTTATTATTAATTTGTTGGGATTAACAATCGGGATTGCCTCGTTTGTCCTCATCGTATTATGGATAAAGGCAGAAACTTCATATGACAAATTTCATAAGAATGCCGACAATATATACAGGGTTGATTACCTTCTGTACGAAGAGGGTATTCTTGAACAACATTCTGCATCAGGATCGGGTGCTATCGGAAAAGAAATAAAAAACGCTTTCCCTGAAGTGGCAGGTTATACCAGGTTTGCCCGCACAGAAAGTCATGTAAAATATGGAGACAAAACCTTTAAAGAGAAAAACATCTTATACGCACAATCATCTTTTTTTGATCTTTTTTCATTTCCACTTTTAACAGGGAAAGCAGATTCCAGCCTGCTCGCAATTAATCACGCTGTTATTACAGAGGAAACCGCCAGGAAATATTTTGGCGATGAAAATCCAGTGGGAAAGATGATCACTCTTGATGGGGCAAGTGATTTTGAAGTTGCTGGTATTATTAAATCATTACCAGGAAACACTCATCTCAAGTTTGATATTCTGCTATCATATGAAAATCTGATTAAGAACTCAAGATCCTGGGATAATTCCTGGGTGAGCGAAAGAGTATATTCTTATATTCTTCTGACACCCGGGGCAGATGCCAAAGCATTAGAGGCCAAATTACCGCAGCTGCCGGAAAGCTTTATAGGCAAATTTATGAAGGAAGCCTTTTTCCTGCTTGAATTTAAGCTGGTAAAGCTTACCGATATTCATCTGCATTCATCGATAAGTAACGAACTGGAGGTCAACGGTAGTTTTCGCAGTGTGGTGTCGCTGGGTATAATTGCAGTCCTTGTATTGCTTATAGCATTTATAAATTACATAAATCTGGCCACCTCCCGGTCAATTGAAAGAGCTCATGAAGTGGGGATACGTAAAGTGTCAGGGGCATTAAAGAAAGATCTTGTTTTTCAGTTCTTAATAGAAGCTGCATTTTTGAACCTGCTCGCACTTATAATTAGTTTTACCGGGGTCTTCCTTTTACTGCCATTTTTTAAACAGGTTATGCAAAGCCCCCTTCAGATGAATTATCTTATCGTTATTCTTCTCTTCATACTGCTGGTGGTTTTTGGAACGATTTTAACAGGACTGCTTCCTGCAATTTACATTTCACGGTTTGCTCCCAGTCTGGTTTTGAAGGGGAAAAATCCAACAGGATCAGTATGGATAAGCCGGCTTAAGAACTACCTTGTTGTTTTCCAATTTACTATTTCTGTTATTTTAATAACAAGCACCATAACTATTTTTCGCCAGATATCTTTCATGCGAAATCATGATCTTGGATTTGAGCCCGAAGGATTGATCGTTTTAGACGGTCCCCGCATTATAAGAGATAATACTTTTGAATCGTACATGAGCAACCTGGAGGCATTTAAAAATGAAATAACAGCCCTGTCCAGGGTCAGTAGTATCACGGGCTCTTCTAATGTGCCCGGAACAGAAATCAAGAACTCACGTGTTTTCGGAATCCCGGTTGAGGGACGAAATACTGAAAAAAGGATAGCTATTTACTATGTTGACAATCAGTTTTTTAATACTTACGGTTTGACTTTACTAGCCGGTGATAATTTTGGTGAAAACTTAAAGGAAGAATCAAATAAAGTTATTTTGAATGAGTCAGCACTTTCTTATTATGATTTTAAAGATGCGGTGAGCGGCCTTGGTAAAATTTTAAGAGGTGACAAACAGGAGGTCTCAATAAAAGCTGTTTTAAAAAATTTTAATCAGCAATCACTAAAAGAGTTACCCAGCCCGATCGCATTCTTCAATCAACCTGCAAATACATACTATACAATTAAAGCCGGCACAACAGGGACTGATCATCTAATTCCAGAGCTGGAGAAGATCTGGGGCGCACACTACCCGGATAACCCTTTCAATTACTTCTTCCTTGACGATTTTTATGATAAACAATACCTGGCAGACAAACGTTTCAGCGGACTATTCCTGGTAAGTTCAATACTGGCAATAATAATTGCCTGTCTGGGTTTGTCAGGATTATCTGCCTATTCTATTACCCGGCGCACCAAGGAGATAGGTATCCGCAAAACAAATGGCTCCGGTATAATCCAGGTCCTTGTATTATTGAATAAAGACTTTGTGAAATGGGTTGTAATAGCAATTATAATTGCTTCTCCTGTTGCCTGGTATGCATTGAATAACTGGCTTCAGAGTTATGCATATAAAACTTCTTTAAGCTGGTGGATCTTTGCACTTGCAGGACTGATTGTGCTTTTGATAGCATTACTTACAGTAAGTCTTCAGAGCTGGAGGGCAGCAACGAGGAATCCGGTGGAAGCGCTACGATATGAATAAATAATTTGAAAATAAGATAATTTCAATCATAAAATGTCCAGGCCAGACCATAGCGGAACATCCTGATATTCATAGGATAATTGGGTATCATATCGTAGTTATTACCTATCCTATTACCCATCATTCCGT
>JBAWXY010000163.1:0-5454 GCA_037143835.1 Bacteroidota bacterium | reverse complement strand
TAACGGCAGTCTGTCTAATAACCTTTTTTAGTCCATAAATTTTCATTTGATTTAAGCTGTTACCGCCCTTAAATTAAAAATTATAGTCGGATGAAATTAACCATTTTTTTTATAAATCATCAAACGGGCTCTTTATATTCGGAAGCATATGTTCACGAAGCGGACTTTGATAATCTCACGTCAATGCCCCGTCAGTCACAAAAGCATTTTGCCATTAATGCGCTGAATTACACATTTATATAATGCTTTTATCTGACCTTCACCGTTCACAATTCATACTAAAGTTAAACATAAAAATTGAAAGCCGGAAGCCGGAAGTCGGAAGTCCGAAGTCGGAAGTCCGAAGTCGGAAGCCCGGAGTACGAATTTTGAATCCAATCCTCGGACGGTTCTTCTGCTATGACTCCTGCTGCTTTGCCCGCTCTGACTGTTTGAGGTGGTTATCAATTATCTGCCGGATAAATTACCTGATGTACGTTATCTTTTCATCTGTTCTTCATATTAATTCCATAACTTTGCTTTTAACATGAGGAAATCCTTGGTTCAGGCTAAAATGGCTAATGACTTAATACCTTCATAAATGACTTATTATGAATAAAATATACAAAAACACCATGAAAATATCAGAGAAATTATTTTTTGCTATTGTGCTTTTTCTTTTTGCAGGTCACACAAGCTTTGCTCAGGTAGGATCACTGCAGAAAGATACTCTTATGGTGAAGGTGAAAAAGACAGAATCTACCGGTAATACAAAAGAGCAGAACATAAAAAAAAATAATAATGAGACTGAAGGGAAAGTTGAAAATAATACGGGATCCCGATCAATAAAACAGGTAAAGGCAGCACGACCGGATATGAGTAAGGCAAGAGGTGCACGTCCACCTGACATAATAAGACCATCAGGGTCGCGTATTCCAAAGGGAGTGGGTAGACCAGCTGGAGCAGTAAGGCCTGGTCGTGGATAAATCGGTATAAATGAGGATGACTTGTTCCGGTAAATATACCCGTATACTAACATTTGCATTACTGGCATTGGGATTTCCTTTGATGGCTTTTAGCCAGGCAGATTCATTGTCTCAATCCGGAAATGACCATGCTCCTGAAACTGAATCCCTAACACCAATCCATTCATTGTATGCAGGAGCCGGTTCAGGCAGCAATATGATATATCTTGGTTCTACAATCTCACAAAATCAACCGTTCTACTCTGCATCGGTAACTTATGGTTTCAGGAACAGCCTGTTTGCATCCGCTTCAGCAACTCATATCAAGGAGGTAAATCCTTATTTGGCATTTTACAGTCTTTCATTAAATTACAGCTATACTTTTAATTCATGGTTTGATATCTCGGCAAATATTGCCGGTTACAAGACTCCAGAGTCGTTGCAGGAGACACTTTTCAGTAATTTCGCATTTATTAATTTTACGACTGGTTTTGACTGGAAACTTATTTACACGAAATTGTCATTTGGAGGATTAATTTCAGAGGATAGCCGGGGATACCTTCAGGTAAGAAACTCAAGGTATTTCGAGACCACCGGGTTTTTTAAAGGGAAAGGCCAGATCTCTTTTGATCCAAATATTAATACACTGTTTGGTGAACTGATTAAAATTGAATCTATAACAGGCGTCACGAAGTATGGAGCCTCGCCTCCTTTCCGGCATTTTAAAAAAAATCCTGATAGTTCAACTGAATCTTACTCTTCTAAATTTGGCCTCATGGATTTTGAATTTTCCCTGCCGGTTACATTCAGTTACAGCAATTTTAGCATCGAGGCTGAAGCAAGTTATATTCTTCCGGCTTTCACAAATCCCGATTACCCTGCCCCCAAAGGATTTTCTTTCTTTCTGAACGCTTATTTTAAAATCTTTTAAACTGACACGGATGAATGTGCTGATAGTTGAAGACGAAAGAAGCCTGGCAAATGAAATTGCCTCTTTTCTCAAAGCGGAGGGTTTCCTTTGTGAACTGGCCTTCACAGGTTTGGAGGCTTCTGAAAAAATCGCAATAAACCTTTACGATTTTGTCCTGCTCGATCTTGGTTTACCCGATTATAACGGTCTGGACCTGATAACTGAGGCACGAAATAAGGGTAGTGATGCGGCTTTTATTATCATCACTGCACGCGGAGCTGTGGAGGATAAAGTAAAGGGATTGGATCTTGGTGCTGATGACTACCTTGCCAAACCATTTGCATTGATGGAACTCTTTTCGCGCATCCAGGCTGTAGCAAGAAGAAAATTCAATATTTTAAACCAGAATCTGAATGTCGGGGATTTCGTTATAGAATTGCAGTCAAGGAAGATCACCTGTAAAGGGGAAGAGGTGATAATCACAAAAAAAGAATATGATCTGCTCCAGTACCTTATAATGAACAGGAACAAAGTACTTACCCGCAACCAGCTCTATGAACATATATGGGGAAATATTCTCGACGACCAGTACGATAGCAATTTTATTGACGTTCATATCAAGAATGTCAGGAAGAAACTGAATGAACATGCTCCGACTCCATGGCTTGAGACAGTAAGAGGCATCGGCTACATGGTAAGCATGGAACAATAAGTAACAGTTATGATCAAACTCAGAATAAAACTCGCATTATTCAATCTGCTCTCAAAGCTGGTTTTCACTTTATTGTTCCTTATATTAATGCCCTATCTGATTGAAAGGATAAACTTAATTCAGGTAGATAATGACCTGATACAAAAGAGGGAACAGGTTATTATTCTCATTTCAAAAGTTGGAATAGAACCTTTTATAACTTCTGATACCTTGAATGTCTTCGGAAGTTACAATATTCTTAAAGAGGAATTTATAAGCCTTGAGAGGATTGACCTTAAAGAAGATGCAAATTACATTGAGGTTTCCCAAAGGTTGATCGAGGGTGAAGATATTGCATACCGTGTTCTTAATTACTCCTTTAAGGTTGATGGAGATACGTTTCTGCTTGAGGTAGGTAAAAGCCTTTCCAGTATACTTCATACTGAAAAGAACATTAAGAAAGTCATGTTGGTATTTTTAGTCTTCATAATTCTGATTACGTTCCTGACCGATCTTCAATATACCCGCCTGTTGTTACGGCCGCTTGATATAATCACAAACAAGCTTAAAGGAATATCCAATCCGTCTATTTTCGATAAAACGCCTGTCAGAACAACAACTTCCGATTTTCACCACCTCGATAATGCCTTAAGAGAACTAATGGTGCATATAGATCAGCTTTTTCAGAAAGAGAAAGAAATAACGGTCAATATCTCTCATGAGCTGCTGACACCTGTTTCAGTTATAAGAAGCAAACTGGAAAACCTTCTCATCCAGAAGGACATTGATCCTGAAATTTCAACCAAAATCGAAGAATCACTTAAAACCCTCCATCGTCTTCAGAGCCTGGTAAATTCATTATTACTTATTGCCCGCATAGAGAGCCTACAGTATTTACGTGAAGAATCGTTTTCGGTGAAAGAGGTTTTACTTGAAATTATCAGTGAGATCAATCCAATAGCTGAAGATGCCGGGATATTATTGAAGGAAGAGCTTGCACAGGATTTTCAGTTTAAAGAAGCCAACAGGTCACTGATCTTTTCAATGTTTTACAATGTTGTGAATAATGCTGCTAAAAACACATTATCAGGCGGTGATGTTCTTGTAAAAAGTTTTTATCGTAATAATAATTTTGTTGTTACCATATCAGATACCGGAAGAGGAATGACGGAAGCCCAGATGGGTACGCTCTTTTCACGCTTCAGGACAAAGCTTGAAACCAACGGGAACGGTACAGGTATAGGGCTGGCTATATCAAAATCAATTGCCGATTTTCACGGAATTGATATTACAGTTAACTCAATTATTCAAAAAGGCACCAGCTTTTCTTTTGTTTTTCCGGAAAATTCATGAAACATTCATGTTCGGGGTTCTATATTTGATCATAAATTATTTAATGATCTAAAATAGAATCATATGAAAAAGCTATTATTCACATTTTTTGCAGCAGCAATTATTATGTCTGCCTGCACCAAGACAAATGACAGTTCCGGGAAACTGGTAGTAAAAATCACTGATGATCCATTCAACATAAGCTATGTCGAATCTGCTACTGTAACTATTACCAAAATCGAAATCAGGAAAGCAGGAGAAAATGAGAATGATGCTTTTATTGTACTCTCAGAAAATCCTATAACTCTTGACATTCTGAAACTGAGAAATGGGGTTACCGAAGAATTATTAAACCTGGAAATTCCTCAGGGGAAATATGACCTTATACGACTTTATGTAGACGAGGCAAGTCTTAAAATTAAAGATCAGCCAGTCTCATATAACGTAAAAGTACCAAGTGGAAAACAAACCGGTTTAAAAATATTTATCAGTCCGGCTTTAAGTGTTGACGGAGGTTTGACTTCTGAATTGCTTTTAGACTTTGATCTTTCCAGATCATTTGTAATGAGTGGTAACATGAATCACTCTTCCGGTGTGAACGGATTTATTTTCAAGCCATGCATAAGAGCAACCAACAACTCTACAGCGGGCAGGATTGAAGGAATAGTAACAGATACCTCTGAAGTGAAGATTGCAGATGCAAAAATATGGGTTAAACAGGATACCATTATATCAACTGCCTTTACAGATATATCAGGAAACTATGCCTTTATCGGTGTACCTGCTGGAACCTATTCAATCTTTGCTACCAAAGAGAACTATGATACAGTTAGTTATAAAGGAATAAAGGTGATTGAAGGAAACAGAACCTTCCAGAACTTTGCGCTTACAAAGAAATAAACTGGAAAATAATCAGTTAAAGGGCCCGGAAAGCAAAATCCGGGTCTTTTTTTATTCTATTTGAAATAAATAAAATTGCAATCAGTCTGAACAAGGTGTACCTTTGATTGCAAGAGATAAAAAGCCCAGGAGTACTTTTATCCAACTATTTTGTAATGGGGAAGTGTACTTTTATAATTTAAATAAAAAGAGTAACCTTCAAGGCAAATAGAAAAGCTGAAACAGAGAACAATGAATAAACGAAACGGATTAATATTAAATCAAAAAAAATGAAAACATTTAAAACAATTGCCACACTATTATTGTGCCTTGTACTATTGTTTGGCGCAACATCCTGCGTCGTACTTGTTAAAAAAGACAACGGATATCATAGGGGATGGTTCAAGAATCCAAATAATCCACATCATCCCTATAGCACAAACCCGGGAAAATCTAAAGGCAATTCCAAAAAATAATTAATGTAAACCATAATCTTTTATCCTCAACATTTTATTCACCTTATCTTTATTTAAATATTCAGGATCTAATTTTCCTCCCGGTATATGTTTCTGAGTCATCATAAAATGGATTTTCTATTCAGGTTTTTCCTGAATTCTTAAACCAAACCAGGATAAAATAATCACTCAATTTATTTTCTTTTAAATCGTTTTCGTTAATAGTGTAACTTTGCAGTTATC
>JBAWXY010000162.1:0-5459 GCA_037143835.1 Bacteroidota bacterium | reverse complement strand
TATATGATAAGCATGGCATCGCCATAGGTACCAAACCTGTACTTCTCCTTAACGGCTGTTTTATATGCGTCAAAGAGCAGATCATACCCCGCAAACGCCGATACCATCATCAGTAGCGTGGAATACGGCAGATGAAAATTACTAATCATCATATCAGGTACCTTAAACTCATAAGGCGGAAATATAAATTTATTTGTCCAGCCATCATATGGCTTCAGGTAGCCATCGGTAGAAACTGAACTCTCCAGTGTCCTGACAACTGTAGTACCAACAGCACAAATCTTGAACTTATTATCTTTGGCTCTATTTACAATTTCAACACATTCATCGGTAATCCTGATCCTCTCCGAATCGACTTTATGCTTGGTGAGATCCTCCACATCAACACTTCTGAAATTACCCAAACCCACATGGAGTGTTATCTCGGCAAATTCAACACCTAAAATCTCAAGTTTCTTTAGCAACTCCCTGCTGAAATGCAATCCTGCCGTGGGTGCAGCAACGGCCCCCTCATGCTTGGCAAAAATTGTCTGATATCTTTCATTATCTTCCGGCTCAACCGGCCTGTTGATAAACTTAGGAAGAGGTGTCTCTCCGAGGCTGTACAATGTATGCTTAAACTCCTCGTAGGTTCCGTCAAACAGGAACCTCAGCGTCCTGCCCCTGGAAGTTGTATTATCAATTACCTCCGCAACCAGAAGGTCGTCTTCCCCAAAATATAGTTTATTACCGATTCTTATCTTCCTTGCCGGGTCAACCAACACATCCCACAAACGCTGCTCCTTGTTCAACTCCCGTAATAAAAAGACCTCAATCTCAGCTCCTGTCTTCTCTTTATTGCCATATAACCTTGCCGGGAAAACCTTTGTATTATTGAAAACCAATACATCTTTTTCGTTAAAATATTCAGTTATATCCTTAAATATCCTGTGTTGAAACTCCCCGTTTTTTCTGTTAACAACCAATAACCTCGACTCATCCCTGTTCTCAGAAGGATACAGAGCAATAAGCTCCGGTGGCAAATGGTACCTGAATTGTGATAATTTCATAAACTGAATATATAATCATTGTGAATTTAAAGAGTTCCTTTATACGTATTAATATCAATTTTGTTGCATTTGTTCAATATATTCCTGAAATTTTTCCAAATCGTAAGCTCTGCTCACGCGATAAGAGCCGATTGCAGTCCTCATAAGAGAAGATAAATAACTTCCGCTTTTTAATGCCAGCCCAAAATCCCTTGCAAATGATCTGATATATGTTCCCTTACTGCACACAAGTCTGATTTTTGTTTCAGGAACACCAAAAGAGAGCAGTTCAATTTCCCTGAAAAAAACAGTAACAGGCTCAAGCTCTTTCTGTATCCCTTTCCTGGCAAATTCATACGCTCTTTTACCAGCTATCAGCTTTGCAGAGTACATCGGAGGGAGCTGCTTCTGCTCTCCTAAGAAACTAACCAGTGTTTCTCTGACAAACTCCTCTGAAATATGATCTGTCGGATACTGATTATCTGTCTCCGTTTCAAGATCAAAAGAGGGGGTAGTCTCTCCCAGGTGAAATGTTGCCACGTATTCTTTATCCAGGTTGCGGAATTCATCAATTTTTTTGGTCGCTCTGCCTGTACAAATTATCAATAGTCCGCTGGCAAGAGGATCTAATGTACCGGCATGACCAACCTTTATTTTTTTGATCCCGAAAGCGCTCCGTATCATTATCCTTACCTTATTGACCAGATCAAATGATGTCCAGTAAAGAGGCTTATTAAACAACAGAACCTGTCCCTCCTCAAAAACTGTCAATTTATCAGATAACATTCAAACCTAATAAGATTGAAAAACCACCAATTAAAATACAATAAACTGCAAACCATAAAAGATTTCCCTTTTTGACAAGGCTTATCATCCATTTGCAGGCAAAATAACCTGCAATAAAGGCAGTTACAAACCCTATTATAATGACAAAAACAGATGTTCCCTCAGTAGAAAAATCACCTGATTTCATTTCAACCAGGTTAGCACCTATTATTGGAATCAACACCATCAGAAAAGAAAACTTTGCAATATCCGATTTTTTATTGCCAAGCATCATTCCAGTGGCTATTGTAGCACCCGACCTGGAAATAGCGGGAAGAACCGCAATAGCCTGTGCTATTCCGATGATAAAAGAATCAATAAATCCTATCGGTCTCTCTTTGGGTTTTATAACTAAAGTCATTAACAGCAGGAAGGCTGTGATTATGAATTGAATCCCAAGTGAAATCATGTTACCTGTAAAAAAATCTTCAACAATATCCTTTAAGAAGAAACCTGCTATCCCAACTGGTATCATTGAGACGATGATCTTGAGAACATAGATTGTCTCTTCATTTAACCGGAACTTAAATAATCCTTTAAATAATCCTGTAATCTCTTTCCAGAGTACAACGATGGTACTAAGAACTGTGGCTCCATGTACTGCTATTGAAAAATAAAAATTTGCCTCGGGATTTATTCCGAACAGGTATTTACCCAGTTCAAGATGCCCCGAACTGCTGACAGGTAAAAACTCAGTAAGTCCCTGGATCAGACCAAGAACCATTGCTTCAAACCAATTCATGTTTAATCAATTATTACGTTATTAGAACCTCCGTCAGGAGACCGAAGACCGAAGTCAGAAGTCCGAAGACCTGAGATTGTCTTATCTTCCGACTTCTGACTTCCAGCTTCCGACTTATTTATTAACATCTTTGGGCTTTTTCATAATTGCCCATATCTCGAATATAAAACCTGCCAGTACAACAATCGGAGCAAGCGTTATTCTCCGGAAGCTGAATATGTCGTTACTGAATTTGTCGGGGCTTTCCGATTTGCCACCAAGCATCAGTAAAAACCCAATCACTATTATAACGAATCCAATAGCCAATAGTTTATAGTTCTCGCGGCCAAGTGCAAAATTCAATTTGTCTTTATTCTCGTTTTTTGTACTCATGTTATAATCAATAATAAAGTTTGTCTTCAGAAATACTCAAATATCTGTTAATGGAAAAAAATGTTGAAATAATATTTATTAAAACCCCAACTATTATGAGAGAAGCTCCAAGAAGGAGTAAAAGATTAGTGCTTTCAAAGGTAAACATCATAAAGAACTCCTTTTCAATTAAATAAAGAAGCCCCATTAATAAACTCATTGCAATAAGTGCTGCCAACAGTCCGCGAAAAGCACTCTGAACAAGAAAAGGCCTTCTTATAAATGCCCTTGTTGCTCCGACAAGCTGCATTGTACGGATCAGGAACCTGTGGGAATATACCGATAATCTTATTGTATTATTTATGATTGTCAGGGCTATCAGGAAGAGAAATGAACTGATAACCAGTAAAAACAAACTTATCTTTTTAACGTTTTCGTTAATAAGGAACAGCAAAGACTCCTGATAATAAACCTCTTTTACAAAGGGATATTCAAGAACATACTTTTCAATTTTCACCACACTATCGGGACTTGTATAGCCGGCATAAAGGTATACGTCAATTGATGGCGGAAGGGGATTATCCCCAAGAAAATTAATAAAATCCTCCCCGAGGTCTACTTTCATTTTTGCGGCTGCCTCATCTTTTGAAACATACTTTGTTGATTTCACATAAAGTTTTGCATCGAGGTCTTTCTGTAACATCCTTATATCCGCCTCTTTTGCCTCATCATCAAGCATTACTGAAAAGGAAAGACTTTCGCGGAAATAATCCGATAATTCCCTGGCATTAATAAGGATAAGACCTAATACCCCAAGCAGAAAAAGTACCAGAGAGACGCTTATTACAAGAGTCAGATAAGAGCTTCCCAGCCGTGTTTTGTATAATCCTGTCTCTTTGTTCTTCACCCTTACTTCTTACTTTTATCTTTTTACTTTCTTCGTCCACCGTAGCTTCAGCGAAGGAGGATTGTCTTTTATCTTAGTCTACAATAGTAACCCATCCAAACGGATCCGGTTCATCACCGTTCTGAATCGAAATAAGTTTATTATAGAGTTTCATACTTTCAGTGCCCGGCTCTCCATTCTTACAATACTCATAAATCATATTGTTTTCAGGATCAAATATTTTCCCAATCGGACCGATTATTGCTGCTGTACCACATGCACCGGTTTCAGTAAATGAAGCAAGCTCTTCAACCGAAACCTGCCGCCGTTCGGTTTTCATTCCGAAGCTTTTAGCTATTTCAATCAGACTCATATTTGTAATTGAATTCAATATTGACTCTGATTTTGGTGTTATATATGTGTTATCCTTTATTCCGAAGAAATTAGCCGGACCACATTCATCAATATATTTTTTTTCCTTTGCATCAAGGAAAATAATATTGGCATATCCACCGTCACGGGCAGCAACGATAGCTCTCATACTTGCGGCATAATTACCTCCAACTTTATAAATGCCGGTTCCCAGCGGAGCAGCCCTGTCAACATCTCTGCAGATCAGCATATTTACAGGCTTAATTCCACCTTTGAAATAAGGGCCTACAGGAGTTACAAATACCAGAAAAGTATATTCTGAGGCCGGCTTGACACCAACCTCAGCACCACTGCCATATAGCAGCGGTCTTATATATAAAGTCGCACCGGATCCGTATGGAGGAACATATTTTTTATTCAATTGAATCACTTTAAACAAAGCCTCCCCGAACATCTCTACCGGAAATGCAGCCATCTTTATGCCCCCGGCAGAAAAAATCATTCTTTTTGCATTATCCTCCCAGCGGAATAACCTGATCTTTCCATCTTTTCCCATATATGCTTTCAGCCCTTCAAAAGCCTCCTGTCCATAATGCAACCCTGTTGCAGCTATATGAATATCAATATATTCCGAAGATGATACCTCCAGTTTTCCCCATTTCCCGTCTTTATAAATACAACGAATATTATAATCTGTTTTTATATAACCGAATGGCAGATTTTTCCAATCGAACTTTTCCATCATGTAACCTGTTAAAATATGCTGTAAAAGTACATTTTTAAAACATACAAATAAAATTCAACCTTATAGATAAGACATAAATAATTATCTTGCCTTTTACTAACCCAAATGTAGTACTTAAAATAGTCAGGCCAAAAGGAAAGCTCAATTTTGCGTATTTTTGCACGTTAATGATAATAGTTTATGACAATAGTCTTCGCATCCAATAACGAACATAAGATAAGGGAAATAAAAAATATCCTCGGCAACAGCTTTACTCTTCTGAGCCTGAGTGATATAAATATGAAGGAAGATATTACTGAAGACGAACCTCTTCTTGAAGGAAATGCTCTTTCCAAAGCCAGGTATATTCATAATGCCACAGGAATGAATGTCTTTGCCGACGATACCGGCCTTGAAACAGATGCTTTGAACGGATTACCCGGAGTCCACTCTGCCAGGTTTGCCGGAGAAAGTAAAGATCCATCGGCAAATATCGAAAAAGTACTGTCCCTGCTTGGTAGTACAGAAAAC
>JBAWXY010000161.1:0-5523 GCA_037143835.1 Bacteroidota bacterium | reverse complement strand
AAGATTGTATTAATAACTCCCTTAAGACCATTCATAAATTCTTCTCTGACTAATCTGTAATCATCAACTACTAACTCACTTTTGCTATCTGTTTTCAGTCGGAGTTTATCTGTAAACGGACATCCAGTCAATTTCTTTATCATATATACTGAAGGTCGCACAACGCTTTCAGGTTTGTTTGCCAGATATGCCTCACAATAAAGTAAGGTTTGAAGCCATCCGTCAGGATCCTTCTTCCTGTCGTCAGCAAACAGGTCACCGGGTGAATTAATCATCTCAGCGACTGTCCCGGTCTTGTAATCAACAATCCTGGTCACACCGTTAACGACATCAATCCGGTCAACCTTACCACCTGTGAGAATTTCAATCTGAGATCCATTTGAATATGCAGACATAATGAAGCTGAAAGAGTCTTCAAGATTGAGAATAGTGAGGGGTGCGAGTGTTTTATCAGTAAGGAGTATTCTGTTCAGATATTTCAATAATACATCTCTGACTATCAATTCGTTTCCACTAATCAAGCCATCCCTGCCGTCTTTGAATTTTTTATTAATTGCTTCATTAATGACTCTCGCAAGAAGCTGCTTATTTCTGATGATAGAATTGAGCATTTCTCCGGTAAGAACCTGACCTATATAATTCTGGTAGATGCTCTTCATTATTTCATGTAAAATATTTCCCAGCATAGCGGGATCAATATCTATGGAGACCTTTTCCGGTTCTTTCAAACGGTTTACATAACGGTAATAGAACTTCATCCTGCAATTCAGCCATGTATTTATGGCCGAAGGAGACAATATCCTGCCTTTGCTCTTATCCAGAAACTGAGAGTTTAATTGCAGTATATGTTCTGCTGTTCTTTCAATTCTTTCTCCTATTGAACCGTGTGTTCTTATCTCAAAATTCAGGTCCATGAAATCGGGCTTCATTGCCGTTTCATATTTCATCTGAATAAGAAACCTGCTCATCTCTCCGCTTCTTAAACCCTCGGAGTTGGAATTATATGTAAAGGTTACATTTTCCGCTCTTTGAAGAAGCCTGTAAAAGTGGTAAGCATATATTGACTCCTGGTAGTTGACAGATGGAAGACCGAAGGCTTCCCGCAGACTAAACGGGATGAATGATGAAGCTGCAGAAACAGCAGGTAAAACACCTTCATTAACTGACAGAATAATCAGATTCTTAAAATCCAGTGCCCGCGTTTCAAGAATACCCATGATCTGAACACCAGACAAAGGTTCTCCTGAAAACGGAACAGATTGAATTCTTAACATCTTGTCAAGAATTCTTATGTAGGTATCTGCGGTAAAACTTACATCAGCGCTATTAACAATGGTCTCCAGCCTGTTTATTGACAGAACTACCCTGTAAATAAACTCATTCCTTATATTCCGTTGAACTGGGTTTTTATTGGAACCATCCTGGTCTTTTTCGTTATTAAGTGCAATAAGAGAAAGTATATCTTTAAAATATTCAGATAGTAAAGCTGGCGTTAGCGGTTTTTTAAAGACCCTTTCAAGATTTTCCGATAGGGCAAAACGATCAGAAAGCACCCAGATAAGATTGGTTTGTGTTATTTCATTGATTATCTGATTATCTGACTCGCTCATTAACCCTGACATTAACGTATGTTTAAGGATACTTATCACTTCCCTGAAACTGAAACGGACTACTCCATTCGTAGTAGTTGCAGTTCTCTGAAGATCCATCAGATGCTTTACAAGGGTATAAACAAGAGTCTGGCTAAGAGGATGACCCATTGTAATATTTATATCACCGATATTTTCCGGAAGGCTGGTCAGAACGGGCATCAAAAGGTTCTCGTCAGCAAGAACAACTGCTGTATGATGGGCATTACCTGCTGTCAGATCAGGCAATTCTTCAATTAATCGTGAAATAAGTTTTACCTGGGCAACATCAGAGGAAGTATCAATAACACGGCGCTGTACATTTGTTACTCCGGCTGAAATCATTGTATCATAACTCCAGTCAGATGGCATATCATTACCAAAGATTTTCAGGTTATCCCGTAAGAAAAAACCTGCAGAGTTCAATTTTTCTTCTTTAATGTAGGAATTATCATAGTCCCAGTAAAAGCGGGCTTTGCCTGCTTTTTTAAACCTGTTCATAATCACTTTCTCACATTCATTCAACGCATTGAATCCAATAAAATGAACCATATCCCAGCGGGTTCCGGATGTAAAATCCTTTTCAGAGTTTTCAGCCAGTTCCCTGAGTATCATGCCTTCATATGCAAGGTTTTGTTCTTTCAAGGAGCTTTTGAAACCGGAATACAAATCATTAAGAACCGACCAGATACTTAAAAATCCGGATTTTTCAATGGTTGGTTTATCGGGATTAAAATTTACCCAGAACCTTTTAATGATTTCAACCTGTGTTTCGGTCAGACCTCCAAACTGCTGATCGATAATTTTGATATCCTGAACATTACGAAACAACAATGATGCATCTACAAGATATTTGTCAATATCATCAAAATCATTAAGAAGCATATCACCCCAGAAATAAAACTCATCAAAACTTTCTGGTGATTTCTTCAACTTCCGGTAAACTTTATAGAGCTCAAAAAGAAGTATCTCGTTGCCGGCAGTCTGAAGAGAGGAATGTGATCTGAATAGATCATTAATTGTGAAAATTGATGGTACCCATACCGGTTTTTCAATCCTGGCAGCCAGATATTTAAGGAAATAAAGTCCGGCCCGCCGGTTTGGAAAAACAAGACAATGACGGTTTAATTGATTACCATATTCAGAATAAAGAGATTTTGCTATGCTTTCGAGGAAATACTCCATATCGAATGTTGATTGACGATTTATGAATTACGAATTACGAATTATGAATTATGAATTACGAATTTCTAATTTCTACATACTTCTTCCCCTGCCAGGTATCAAGTTCTTCGAGACGCTTTTCGATAAGATTAACAATCTGGTCGGTGCGTTTTTTGCCCCATCCCTCCCCTGTCAGAAAGCGTGGAGGTGCTTCACCTGTGAAGCGCTCAACGACAAATGCAGGATTTAGTCTTTCCAGAAAACTGATAAAGAAATCGAGATACTCCTCCCATGTAAAGAGTTCAAAATCATCAGGATTATTCTGAAACTCCTTTTCCATTGTAGTTCCTTTAATTACCTGAAGCTGATGAAATTTCACGGTTGTCAGAGGCAGTCCGGAGATAATAGAAGCCTGGTTAAGCATCTCTTCTCTTGTTTCTCCGGGCAGTCCGAAAATGAAATGAGCACCTGTGTTTATTCCAAGTGCAGAAGTTCTTTCTACAGCCCGAACTGCATCTTCAAATGAATGTCCGCGATTGATCCTCTTCAGTGTTTTGTTGTAACACGACTCAATTCCATATTCAACAGCAAGATAACATCGCTGAGAAAGATCCTCTAAATATGCGAGTTTTTCTTCATCAATACAATCAGGTCTTGTGCCGATAATAAGACCAACCACACCCGGATAACTCAATGCCTCTTCATAGCGCTTTTTTAATATCTCCAGCGGAGCATATGTGTTCGAGTATGCCTGAAAATAAGCGAGGTAAGAGACAGCCTCACTGTATCTCCATTTGTGAAATTCAACCCCTTCCTCTATCTGCTGAGAGACCGATTTTGATGGGAGACAATATGAAGGATTAAAAGCATCGTTGTTACAATAGGTGCAGCCACCGGATCCTTTTGTTCCATCGCGGTTGGGACATGTAAATCCGGCATCAATTGAAACCTTCTGAACCCTTGCACCATAGATTCTCCTGAAATAATTGGAATAGGCGTTGAATCTGCGCTCATGACCCCATTGGTACACTTTTTTTTCTATTTTACTTGTTGTCATTTAAGCAGATACAATTTTATTTTTATCAACATACCATATAAAAGCTTCAATATTGCTATAGCCCATATCGATAAGTAAGCGACGATACTGATCAACCTGTTCAGCATAATGAGGATTTTCTTCCCCGAACTTGAAATCAATAATCATTGTTTTTCCATCTTTAAATATAACCCTGTCGGGACGGCGTGTATTACCTGATTGTAACAATATTCCGGCTTCTGTCATCACATTGTTTCCTGACATAAACCAAGCTGCAACCTGAGGTGAGCTGATGAGGGAGTTAACTCTTTTTTCAATGTCGGCCAATTCCTCTTCAGGTAATTTGCCTTCAAGAACGAGTTTCCTGACAGCAAACGAAATATCGGAAGGTGTATTAATACCTTCAAAAACTTCGTGCATCAGTTTTCCATAGTTGATCTTTTTTCGTAACTCAATCTTATCCGATGAAAAATAATTCTCACCATGAAGTTTCAGTTTTAGTGATTCCATCTCGCGACTGACATGATATGTTGAAGAGATAAGATTCATATTATCAGTTAGTTTCCTTCTGTTTTCAGTTATTTCCCCATATTCGAACACCCGTTTTTCGCTGCTGTAAAAACTATTCAGAATAAAACCTGACGATCCCGGAACGCTGGTATTCAGCGTAATGGCATTCTTAAGTACTCCAGCAATTGTACTATTTGACTTTGGATTATCAACCGAAAATCCATAAATGGCATCTTTTGCCCTTGTAAGTGCAACATACAACAGGTTAATATTATCTAGGTAAACCGAATATTTTTCTTCCTTGTAATAATCAGCGAAAATTGTTTTGGATAATTCCTTGTTATATTTTACAGGAACAATACCAAGTTCATTAAAAGGAGGGATTATTGGTTTAACCCATAGAATTGGTGACTTAGAAGATATATGATCGAGATTCCATGAGAGAAAGGGTAAAATAACCACTTTGAATTCGAGTCCTTTCGACTTATGGATGGTCAGAATTCTCATAGCATCCTGATTCCCGGGTAATACAACTGATTTCTTTTTACCTGATACCTCCCACCAGTCGAGGAATGATTGAATATCAGCATTTTTATTCCCGGTAAAACTCACAATATAATCCTGAAAAGTGTTCAGGTATGCCACATTCCAGGAATATTCTCCAATTCCAAAGAATCTTATGATGCTTTCAGTAGCTTCAAACAGGGGCAATTGTCTGACTATGTCAAGAAAGCCTTCGTATCCCTCAGGAAAGTAAACCCTTGATCCTTCGATAAGTTTATCACTGATCAGTGGCGCCTTATCAGCTTCTTCATCTCCTGTTGCCAGCAGAAAGAACCTTAGCATCAGGGCTCTGCTTATCATATCTGCCGGATCATTAACCACAGAGATCACAGCAATGATGAAGTTAATTACAGGAGAGTTTGAAAGTAATAATGAATCGTTTGATACTACATTAAAATTATAGGTATTTTTTTCCAAACACTGACAGTTATTACTGTAGTCAATCAACGTTTTCAGAACCTGTGCCCCCTCCTTTCCATCCCTCACAATAATACCAATATCCGAAGCATTATAACCTTTGTCCTGGAAAGATTCTATGACACCGGGAAGCCGCTCAAGTACTATTTCCTTCCACTTCCGCTCCTCCTCATTTTCTATAAACTCCAACCTTACATAGCCGCC
>JBAWXY010000160.1:0-5525 GCA_037143835.1 Bacteroidota bacterium | reverse complement strand
AGGGGTGGGTTTGATAACTTTTTTACTCTGTGTAACTCCACGAGACCCCTTGGTAAAAATGGTTTTCAATGGATTTCTTCAATTATAAAAATATCATGTCTGTCTAAATTCAACCAGTATTTTATCGAATTTTTCCTTACAAGCTCCCAGTAAATATTGCTGTCGAGGCCATTAATAAAATTTATCTCTTTAAGCTCAGAACTGATCTTCTCTGCTATTTCAGGCTTTAGCGTCAGTCGTATTTTCCGGTTCATATAGGTGAATTCAGCAGACGGAATAGTCGGGGTGTCGTTTTTAACTGTCAGTAATCCATGTCCCGGAGTAGATCCTGTGCTGACCTGTATACCGTCGTTCATGCAACTTAGCGGAGGAATTGATCCGGCAAAGGAGGTAACTCTGAATTCATCAACTCCGGTAGCAAAATATTCCCTTGCCCTTATTCCCATTTTAACCCCGACAATAGCAAACACACCAAGGTGCCGGTGCAACTCATTGGCAATTACTCCTGATATCCACTCATCTATTCCGTATTTTTTAACTATTTCAGCAACAAATGGCTCAATATCAGCAGAATAAAACAAAGGATCAGTGGGAAACTCCTTAATTACCTGATTTTTAGAAACTGTTTCTCCGGCAAGTATTTTAAGTGAGTTCTCTCTCAGAATATGAATGTTTCCAGGTGAACTCTCAAAATCATTAGCTTCTGAACCTTTTTGAAATAGTACGGGATAATGCAGATAAAGGGCAACCATTTCATCATTCCCGGTATATGAATATTTATGGCTTTTTGCAACCTCTGTTATGAAGAATCCGAAAATCCTGTTTGCATAAATTGTCGGTATTTCCGAAATTGCTTTTATCATGGCTTCATTGTAAAAAATCTCTTCCCCCAAACCTCTTACCATTTTTACAGGAATATCTCCTTTTAATACCTTTTCAGCCGATGGTATATCGATTTTAAAATTAAAACCATCTTTATAATCAGGTACATCGGCGCTCCAGATGATCTCTTTCACCTGTTGTTTGAAAACCGGGAGCTCCTTCATTGCTAAAGATACGGTTGACATCCCACCCAGGCATAAAAAACTCACTTTCGTTTTTTCAATTGAAAGGATCTCTTTTATTAAGCTGATGCAGTCCGGTGCATCTTTCTCATCCAAACCATTCTCTTCTCCCCATGGGATATTTAATGCAACTGCGAAGTCCGGTGATTTGAAAATACTGCTTCTGTTTACCCCGACTGGCAGACCTTCATGGTAAAAAGAATTGAGCAAACTTCTTACCTTTATATATATAGTACCTGTGTTGAGTGCCCCCGGGGAAACTGTTATCGCCAGTACCCTGACGTCGGGAGAAGCCAGCAACATGGTGATAGCTCTCATATCATCTATGCCACCATCGGTGTCAATAATCACATAATGGTTTGGCTTCCACGGATGTGAAAATGATGATATACTTATTGCAAAACCTAAAAGAAAAATCAGAAGCCTTTTCATTCAATTTAAATTTTGTTGTAAAAATACTGTTTTATTTAATTTCTAGTAGGGACATGCTATGGCATGTCCCTACTAGAAATTTTTTGTGAAAATTAGTAATGTCTGTATCAAATGAAATTTATTTTTTTATCTTGAGCCTCACAAATTTTGAATTATGAAGAGATTTCTTTTATGGTTTTTCCCCGGGCTGATTGTCGGGGTATTGATTATCCTCGGTGGAGGTAAAGCCCTGCATATGACATCAACAAATGATTACTGTGTCTCCTGTCATATTCATCCCATGGCAGATGCATCATGGAAAAAATCTGTTCATTATGATACGCAATCGGGGTACCGGGTTGCCTGTGTTGATTGTCATCTTCCTCCGAAAGGCGATGGGTATCTCTGGGCAAAAGGAACAACAGGGTTGCGTGATTTGTGGAGCAAGTGGACAAAGGATTCTGCTTCTTTTAACTGGGAAGATCGCGGAAGGCTCGAAGTTGCACGTATTTATGTTTATGAAAGCAGTTGTATCAAATGTCACGAAAACCTTTTCCCTGCAAAGCTGACAAAAGCCGGTGAGGATGCACACCTTTATTATACACAGACAAAAAAAACGGATGAACTGCATTGCATAAACTGCCACCTGAATGCCGGTCATTTTATTGAAGGATATACTCATGGCAGTAATTCAACCTTTGGAAGTACCTCCTCGGCTGAGAAAGAGGTATTTACAGAACCCACAAAAGTTACAGAGTTTAAAAATTATACGGAGCGCATTCCCAAATCACCGATCTCATTTAATATGGTTGCAATCCCGGGCGGAACATTTAAAATGGGAAGCCCTGCTGATGAGCCTTTCAGAAAAGAAGATGAAGGCCCTGCCAGAGATGTTGAGCTTAGCCCCTTCTTTATGGCTGAGATTGAAGTTTCATGGGATGAGTATCTTGCATTTTATGTTCAGACTGCTGCCGAAGGTCGTTCCACTGATACGGAAGGTTTAAGAAATAAAGTAGCGACGGCGACTGATGCTATTTCCGGAGCAACACCACCATACGGGCAGCCTGATCAGGGCTGGGGATTGGGTCAGCGGCCGGCAATTTCTTTTTCTTATCATGCTGCAGAAACCTATTGTAAATGGTTAACTTCTGTAACCGGTAAAACCTACCGCCTCCCAACAGAGGCAGAGTGGGAATATGCCGCCAGGGCAGGTTCAGTCGGTCCCTATTTTTTTCCGGGCGATCCCAAAAAATTTGAGAAGAGCGGGATAAGAGCGAAACTTTCGAAAAACGATACAACAGTAATTAATACCTATATAATATATAAAGGTAACAGTCCGGCAAAAACACAAACACCCGACCGGGTAAAACCGAATCCTTTTGGTTTGAGGAACATGGCCGGTAATGTGGCTGAGTTCTGTTCCGACTGGTATCAGGCAGATGCATATTCACAATACCCCGAAGGAATCATCAAAGATCCCAAAGGTCCTGAAGAGGGAACTGAACATGTTGTGAGAGGGGGTTCATTGTATAGTACAGCAGATCTTTTGAGAAGTGCCGCCCGCGATTATACCAGAACCGAGTCGTGGTTAAAAACCGACCCGCAGATGCCGAAAAGTATCTGGTGGTACTCCGACTGTTTCAATGTCGGGTTCAGAGTAGTGTGTGAATATGATGAAAAGACCGGAAATATTGAAGTGAAACAATAAGGTTAAAAAGGATTTTTCTTAACAAAATGATCAAAAATTTCTAAAAAACTTGTTTTTTAACAGATCACTGTTTATATTGCATAAATATTTACCTGACTTCTTTAACCCGAAAAGCTACAAACTAAATACGGAATGGCTTTGAATCGAAAGGGAATTGCTTATAATAAAATGAGTGTAAATTTTACACTTGCTATTGTAATTTTATTTTGATAACCAGATAACAAATAACAAATTACCCGAAACCCAGCACCGAGCATCCAGTACCTTAATCTTTAAACTTTGAACAATTATCAATAATCCTAATTACTAACTATTATTTAACTAACTAACAGTGTAACAGTATGAAAAAAACTCCCAACTACTTTTGGCCTTTAAAGCCAAATGTGAATTTTCACAAGTTACTGCTAACTATGAAAATTGTGACTATTCTTCTGTTTTGTGGATTGGCACTTCCTGCCTATTCACTTACTGCAGAAAACCTTTCCGGTGCTGATCAGCAACAAATCAGAGTTGCAGGAACAGTTACCGACGCGTCTACCGGTGAAGCAATGCCCGGCGTAAATATCCAGGTTAAAGGTACAGGTATTGGAGCCATTTCCGACGAAAATGGAAAATTCACTCTCTCCACTACCGAGCCGAATGCTACCCTGGTATTTTCATTTATCGGGTATGTTACCCAGGAAATTCCCCTTGCCGGGAAAGTTGTTATTGATGTGGCACTTAAGGCTGAATTGACTGGTCTTGATGAAGTTGTCGTTGTAGGTTATGGCACACAGAAACGAGCAAACGTTGTTGGAGCTGTTACCTCTATATCAGGTAGCGCTATCCAGGCAATTCCTTCATCATCAGTTGCAACTGCTATTGCTGGCCGCCTTCCCGGGACTGTCGTTTGGCAGACCACAGGTGAACCGGGGAACCTTGGTGCACAAATCCTGGTTCGCGGACGTTCGACATTAAGTCCAAGCAATAATGACAATGATAGATTTCGGAACACAGGTCCTCTTGTGATTATTGATGGAGTCCAGGGTCGTTCAATGGATGAGATTGACCCAATGGATATTGCTTCTCTTTCAGTATTGAAAGACGCTTCTGCAGCTATCTACGGAGCTCAGGCTGCCAACGGTGTTATACTTATTTCTACCAAAAAAGGACGGGAAGGTTTACCAAAACTTAATTATCAGTTCTATCAGGGATTCATGACACCATCAATCGTACCTGAAGTATGTACTGCAGCTGAATATGCAACTATGCTTTCGGAATACCAGGTTTACCAGGGTAAAACGCGAACTTTTTCCGATGCGGATATTGCCAAGTATGCAGACGGATCTGATCCATGGCAACACCCGAACACCGACTGGTATGGCGATCTTATTAAAAAATGGACTACCACTTACCGACACAACTTTACAATAGATGGTGGCTCAAAAGGGATGACATATTATATTTCACTTGGTCTCAAAGGTGATGAGTCAATGTATAAGCAGTCTACCACTAATTACAAACAGTACAATGTCCGTGCAAAACTTGATATTCCGATAAACGAATGGTTAAGAACCGGAATCGATGTTGCAGCTTTCCTTAATAGCCGCGTCTATCCTTATAAGAGCGCTGATGCAATTGTCGGACAATCAACGCGCCTGCTTCCGACTCAGTGGTCATTCTGGCCTAATGGCCTGCCGGGTCCTGACATTGAGTATGGTGATAACCCTGTTGTTACATCTACATTTGCCGGTGGTAAAAACGATCAGAAAACCTACAGGTTATTGAACACATTTAACGTAACCATAACTCCTCCTTTTGTAAAAGGACTTTCTGTCAATGGCGCCTTCAGTTATGACCTTACCAATTATTATAACAAGGCATTTTATAAACCATGGACTTTATACACTCCTAACAAAGTAGCTCCCTTTGACCCTGTTACCGGTCTGAATGTGGATAATCCGGTCTTACCCCAACTCAGAGGTCTTTCATCACCTCAGAATAATGAAAGATATGACCGTACAATCAACCAGACCGTTAATTTAAACGCTACTTACACGAAGAAATTTGGTGATCATAATATTACTCTGTATGCCGGTTATGAACAGTACACAAATGATTATAACAGACTTGACGGATTCCGTCAGTACTATATTTCTTCACTTATCCAGACGATGAGTGCCGGCGGTGATGCAGATAAAAATACTACAGGTAGCATGTCTATTTATTCCCGTAAATCATGGATCGGCCGTGCCACCTATGATTATAAAGGTAAATATCTTGCTGAAGTTCTCTTCCGCCGTGACGGTTCACTTAAATTCCCGCCCGACAGCCGCTGGGGTAACTTCCCCGGACTTCTGTTA
>JBAWXY010000159.1:0-5565 GCA_037143835.1 Bacteroidota bacterium | reverse complement strand
CCGATGTACTTTTTTGATCCTTCATTTTTCCTGATCAACTCAGCAAAGAATTTAAATCCGGTTAAAACATTGAAATATTCAACATTGTAACCTTCAGCTATCCTTTCGATAAGATCGGATGTAACAATAGTCTTAATAATATATTCGTTGCCCCTGTACTTTTTTCTCTCCTTATATTGTGAGAGAATGTACCAAACAAGTAAAACCCCGGTCTGGTTACCATTAAGAAGCATGAATTCACCTTTTCTGTCTTTTACTGCTATTCCGATCCTGTCGGCATCGGGATCGGTAGCCATTACCAGTTCAGCACCTGTTTCAACAGCTTTTTTAATAGCCATCTTAAGTGCATCGGGTTCTTCAGGGTTTGGAGATTTAACTGTAGAAAAGTTGCCATCTATTTTATCCTGTTCGGGTACACTGATGATGTTTTTAAATCCGTACATTTTCAAAGCCGGTGGAACCATTGTTATACCTGTCCCATGAATAGGAGTATAGACAATCCCGATATCACTGAACTTATCAATAATTTCCGGATTAAGGCTCATTTTATGGACCTCTTTAAGGAACAGGTCATCAGTTTCTTTACCAAGGATTTTTATTTTTTCTTTTTTGCCATTAAACCGGATCTCATTAACTGATGCAATCTTTCGCACTTCGTCAATTATACCCTCATCATGAGGAGCTACCACCTGTCCTCCATCGTTCCAGTAAGCTTTGTATCCGTTATATTCCGGTGGGTTATGCGAGGCGGTTATTACAACACCACTCTGGCATTTGTAGTGACGGATTGCGAAGGAGAGTTCAGGTGTAGGACGCAAAGATTCAAAGAGATAAACATCAAATCCGTTGGCAGAGAAGATATTTGCCGTTGTTTCGGCAAAGTAGCGGCTGTTGTTGCGGCAATCGTATGCTATGGCTACACTTATTCCGGAATTTCCGTACTGTTTAACAATATAATTCGACAAACCCTGGGTTGCCATTCCCAGTGTGTAGATATTCATCCTGTTTGTACCGGAACCCATAATACCTCTTAAACCACCGGTGCCAAATTCAAGGTCCTGGTAAAATGCATCAATAAGTTTCTTTTCGTCATTATCAAGCATTTCACGAACCTCTTTACGGGTTTCATCATTGAACTCTTCCCCCAGCCAGCTTCCGGCCTTTTTTCTGATCTCGTCAATAGATAACATATTCATCAGATTAATTCAACAGTTTCATGCATCTTTTTAAGCTGGTCCTCCAATGAGGGATTGAAAGATTGTAATTATCTTTTATTTTGCTTTTATCCATTACTGAATAGGCGGGTCTTTCCGCGGCTAGTTGATAATCCGTTGTAAGAATAGGATTTACATGGCAGGTCAGACCTGCTTCCTGTATAATTTCCACAGCAAAATCATACCATGTGCAAACACCTTCATTCGAATAATTATAAATACCGGCATTCATGGCAATCTGGTTTCGGATTACTCCGGATATAATGCTCATGATTGCTTCTGCAAGGTCAGCGGCATATGTTGGTGTCCCCGTCTGATCAGACACGACTCTTAATGACTCCTTCTCCTTAGCATGTCTGAGAATGGTTTTGACAAAATTATTTCCGAATGATGAATAGAGCCATGATGTCCTGATGATCATTGACCCCTGATGAAGCAGAGTATATTTTTCACCAGCTAGTTTTGATCTGCCATATGCTGATAATGGATTTGCAGGAGAGTACTCATTATACGGGACATTTGATTTCCCATCATAAATATAGTCGGATGAGATATGAATAAACCTGCACTCAGATCCCTTGATAACCTCTGTTATATTTTTAACAGCTGTCCCGTTTATGAGCATAGCAATGTCGGGCTCACTTTCCGCTTTGTCTACGAAGTTATAAGCAGCACAGTTAATTATCCAGTCAGGTCTGGATTTTTTAATGAAATCTGCGGTTTGTTCCGGGTTGGTGATATCAAGCGTATCGATATCAGTAAAAATGAAATGGTACCCGTAAAAATTCTTTGAAACAACTTTCAACTCGTTTCCAAGTTGCCCGTTGGCTCCGGTGATTAAGATTATTGCCATAATTAATTTCTTTCGGTTTTAGAAGTTGTATTCTGCATCTTTCAGACAAGGATGTTTTAAATCTTTTTCACTGATTACCGGAACTGTAGGACCTGTTTTCCAGTTAATATCCAGGGCAGGATCATTTAAGAATATTCCTCTTTCATACAGATGATTATAGACATTATCACACTTGTACTGAATGATGGCAATATCGCTGAGAACTGAAAATCCGTGAGCAAAGCCCCTGGGTATTAAAACCTGATCTCTGGTTTCAGAGTCAAGCTCAATACCAAACCATTTTCCAAAAGTCAGAGAGTCCTTACGGATATCAAGAGCCACATCAAATATCCTTCCTTCGATAACTCTTATAAGTTTTGCCTGATCGTAGGGACTCAACTGGTAATGCAGACCTCTAATTACACCTTCCGAGGATTTTGATTCATTATCCTGTACAGGAGAAAATGAGATTCCTGCATTATGAAAGGCAACCTGATTAAAGCTTTCGAAAAAGTAGCCCCGGCTATCTGAATGGATAGTGGGTTTAATTATCATGAGTCCTTTAAATCCTGTTTCAATAATTTTCATTTCTTATAAATCATTACTTAAGTCCATCAAACACATTTATCTCTTCAGTGGCAATTTTTAACAGGTACTTACCATATTGACTATTCCTGACTTGCTCTGCCAGGGCAATAAGTTGGTTTTTATTAATGAATCCCCTCTTAAAAGCAATCTCCTCAATACAGGAAGCTTTTAATCCCTGCCTCTGTTCAAGAGTAGCAATGAAATTAGCAGCCTGCAGCAAACTATCATAAGTACCTGTATCGAGCCAGGCCATCCCTCTTCCCATAAGTTTTATATCAAGAGTGCCTTCTTCGAGGTAAACTCTGTTAAGATCAGTTATTTCAAGCTCACCACGGGGAGATGGTTTAAGCGATTTTGCTTTTTTAACAACGGAATTATCGTAAAAATAAAGTCCTGTGACAGCATAGTTTGATTTTGGGTTTGCAGGCTTCTCTTCAATACTTATTACCTTTTTATTATTGTCAAACTCAACAACACCGTAACGCTCCGGATCGGTGACATAATACCCGAAAACACAGGCCCCTTTCTTCAGTTCAGCAGTTTTAAGAAGGGCATCTCCAAATCCGTGTCCATAAAAAATATTGTCTCCAAGGATCATGCATACCGGATCTTTACCGATGAAATCTTCCCCAAGGATGAATGCCTGGGCGAGACCATCAGGTGAGGGCTGCTCAATATAGCTGAACTTCATACCAAGGGATAATCCATCCCCGAGTAGATTTCTGAATCCCGGCAGATCGCGGGGGGTAGATATGATCAGTATTTCCCTGATCCCTGCCAGCATGAGAACCGATAACGGGTAGTAAATCATCGGCTTATCATATACCGGCAGCATCTGTTTTGATATCGAACTTGTAATAGGATAAAGTCTTGTCCCTGAACCTCCGGCGAGAATTATTCCTTTCATATTTTATCGTTTATCGTTTATGGTTCCGCGTTCCGCGTTTATCGTAGTATTGTGATTAGCGTTTAGCGTTCTCAATTCGTAATTTCTAATTTCTAATTTCTAATTCTTTCCCCCTTCTCCCCATCATCTTCTGCCTATCCCGAAGTATTTAAATCCCAGCCTCTTAAGTTCAGCAGGATCATAGATGTTTCTTCCATCGAAAATAACTTTACATTTCATCAGATCAGCCATCCTGTTAAAATCAGGAAGGTGGAACTCGGACCATTCTGTCATTAAAGCCATTGCATCAACATTAATTACTGCTTCATAAGGATCGTTGGCGTATTCAATTTTATTGCCAACCTGTTTTTTTGCCTCATGCATTGCAGCAGGGTCGTAAGCCTTAACTTTTGCGCCGGCCTGCAGAAGTTTCTCAATCAGTATAAGCGAAGAAGCTTCTCTGATATCATCAGTTTTAGGTTTGAACGATAATCCCCATATTCCGATTACTTTGTTTTTCAGATCATTGTTAAAAAACTCAGACATCTTGTTGAAAATAACACTCTTCTGGTATTCGTTGGCTTTCTCAACAGCCTTAATTACATTGAGTTCGTAACCATTGTCATGAGCTGTTTTAATTATTGCTTTTACATCTTTGGGAAAACAAGACCCCCCGTAACCGGTACCCGGGTAGATGAATTTACTGCCTATCCTTGAATCGCTGCCTATCCCTTTTTTTACATGGTTAATATCGGCTCCGAGAATATCGCAGAGGTTTGCTATTTCGTTAATAAAACTTATGCGTGTTGCAAGCATGGCATTGGCCGCATATTTGGTGATCTCTGCAGAAGCAATATCCATGAATAGGATTGGATGATTATTAAGAACGAATGGCATGTAAAGCCGCTTCATTATATCACCGGCTTTTTCATTATCTATACCGATAACGATTCTTTCAGGTTTCAGAAAGTCTTCAACTGCAGCCCCTTCTTTAAGAAATTCAGGATTGGAAGCCATATCGAAAGGAACAGAGACTTTTCGTTTATCGAGTTCATCCTGAATGGTTTTACGAATCTTTTCAGACGTCCCAACCGGCACTGTACTTTTGGTAACAACTACGATATGTTTTGTTATTACATATCCAATCTCTTTTCCTACCGCCAGAACATGTTTCAGATCAGCAGATCCATCTTCACCGGGAGGCGTCCCCACTGCAATAAAAATTACCTCCGAACCATCGATTCCCTCTTTTATATCTGTTGTAAAGAAAAGCCTTTTTTTTTCAACATTCCTTTTGATTATGCTTTCTAGGCCAGGTTCATAAATCGGGATAGTCCCGTCCTTCAGATGTTGTATTTTATCAGCATCAACATCAACACAGGTAACATTAACGCCGCTCTCAGCGAAGCAGGCTCCTGTAACCAATCCAACATAACCTGATCCTACGATAACAATTTTCATAATTCCTGTAATATTTTGATTAAAACTACATCGCTTGTGCAAAGATAATATAACAAGTCAAATACGGAAATGATCAAAAAGGCAACAGGCTACTGGCGACGGGCTACAGGAAATCTATAACGCTGTCGCCCTATGCCTGTATTTAATCCCATGAAAATCTACTTATATGTTATGGCAATTTTAAAAAATATCATATCTTTGCAACCGATTTTTCAAACAATATAATGTCTAACTTATTAATTATTAGTTCTTTTAAATTAAAATCATGACTGAAAGCAAGAAAAAAACAACCACAAAAGAGGTTGTAGAAAAAAGTGAAGCCCATGTAAAACAGGCAAAAAAAGCAAAGGCTAAAGAGACCAAAGAAAATCAGGAAGTTGAAACTAAAACCTTAGCATCAGAAGAGGTTGTAACTATTGTAGCAGAAGAGCCCCCAAAAGCGGAAGAAGCTATTGAACCAGTAAAGGCTGAAGTTGTTGAAGATGAATCAGAAGTTCAGAAAGAAAAACTGCATTCGAAAACTGAAATTGAACCTGAACCTGAACCTGAACCTGAACCTGAACCTGAACCTGAACCTGAACCTG
>JBAWXY010000158.1:0-5566 GCA_037143835.1 Bacteroidota bacterium | reverse complement strand
TTACTGAACTGTTGATTTAAATGCATCATCATTGAAGAACTTTGCAAACTCAAGGTCAGTTTTTGCATAAGCTTTCCACTCAGGTTTAAATGCGATTGCTTCACGAAGGTTGCTGAGCATATAATTCTTATCATCAAGACGTGCTCCGATAATTGCTTTCAGATAAGATGGTTTTCCGCATTTGCAGAGTTCCTTCATGCTATCAAGGGTTAATTTTGCTTTGTTAACATCGCCTTTCAGAAGCTGTGCAAGAGCGAGGTTGAAACATGGTTCGGTTCCAAAGTAATTAACTGCTTTGTCATATTCACCTTTTGTAATAGCAATAACACCAAGACCCCACTTTGATTCAGGAGTTGCTGCTGTCATCGAATTGAAATACCCTTCAGCTTTAACTAAATCACCTTTTACGAGTGAGCCAAAACCAAGGTTATTCTTGATCATGTCGTTATTTTCGATAGCTCTTGCCTTTTCAAATGCAGCAATTGCTTCGTCAGTTTTGCCTAACGCCATGTAGGTGTACCCGATGTTGTTTGCTGCACGTATGCATTTCGGATAGCTTTCTGCTGCTGCCTGGTAGAATTTAAGCTGTTCATTAAGATCCGTTGTAAGTTTTGCAGCATAAAGCATCTCTTCAAGGCTTAAAACTTTAGGATCTGATTTTGCCTGAGCAAGTATCTGCTCATCGCTGCGTCCTATCTTATCAACAGAGACCATCATCTTTGATCTTCTTAACCTTGGAAGGATGTCAGTTTTAAGGGTTTCAAAGGCTGCTGCCATATTCTTAATTTCTTTCTCACGAACATCAGGATCAGAATACATAGAGAGAACACGGAGGATAAGTTCTTTATCCTGAATGGTTGATTTTTCTACTTCTGTCTTAAAACCGTCCCAGTCTTCAGCAGTGGTTTTTGAATCAAAGAAACCAGCATCTTTAGCTGCTTCAACCTTTACAAATTCTTTTTTAATGAATTTGTCAGCAGAAGTACCTCTGTTCACAGAAAGTTTTTCGTTCAAATCAAATTTTCCGTCAGGAGAAGCATATGAACTGATCTCGGCAGTTTTAAACTGGCGGTTAGGATCTGCACTGACAGTCTTGATGTACTCTTTAAGAAGAGCGATATCTTCCGCTTTAAGTTCTGTGCTGCGAATATCTGACTTATTTATAAGGTAGTTTATGTCAGCTGCCTGAACTTCGGGAGTTACTCTTACATAATTATCCTTCATCATAACAGCCTTACCATGTTTCTCAACCAGAGTTGAGGTGGCAATTACACCATCAGCCAGTTTAACAGGGTCAAAATCGAGACTTTTTTTACCTCTTACAGCTTTTACTCTTAATACCAGCTCTGAAATCTTCATAGCTTCCTTGTAAGGAATTTTATCTGTATAGGTAAAATCTCCACCGGTATAAGTGATTACTTTATTATTAGACTGAACTTTCTCTCCCTGAAGAACCTGAACTTTTTCAAAAGCAGTTTCGCCACCAGCGTAAGTAAGAACAGGAGTAGCAGTAACGGTAGTCTTCTTATCAAAGTACTTGGCCGGGAAGGTACCTTTAATTGTTACCGTAACTACACCAGCATGTGTTTCAAGAACTTTTGGAGTAACCTCATACTTAATTAAGTTAGAGTTTTTTTTCATCTTATTCAGACCACTGCAACTTGACATAACAGTTGCGGCCAGGATAAGGATAAAATAGCTTCTGAATTTTTTCATAGTTAAAAGTGTTATTTGTTTATGATTCCTTTGTTTGCCTGTTTATAATGAACATTATACTAAGTTTTCAATTATAGGTGCAAATTTAAAATAAAATAGTCACATTTAAAGCAAATTAAACAAAATATTATGACTCCCGGCAATGACTAACAATATTTTTATAATTTATAGTCAGACAGGCTATTAAGGATCGGTCACAAAATTGTTCCCATAATTTCTCCTGTCCACCCTATAATAAAATAATCCGGATAGTATTAAGTGCATTTTGTGGAAATCATCTGTTGTACCCCGAGTATTGCCCGCCATAATAATAAATAGTTGACGGACAAAGATGACCAATCTTCAACAATTAAATGTTACAAAATATTGGAAATAAGTTACATTATTCACACATTTGATATCTGACATAATCAAATTTTTTCTGGTTTTGTTTATCTTAGACTATACTCATATAAATATTTACAAAATCACCATATTCAAACCAACAGGGTAATCGTCAAAAAAAATAGTGTCAATTATTTTGGAATAATGGTGCTCATTGGCAACAAAGTCTATATCATTTATATCAATGACAAGATATTTGTTTTCGGGATTTTGCCTAAAAAAAGAAAAATAACTATCCTGAATTTTCTGAAGGTATTCTTTAGTTATTGATTTCTCATAGTTGCGACCCCGACTTTCGATATTCTTAATCAACCTGCCAGGATTAAGGTGAAGGTAGACATAGATATCGGGCTTGGGAAGAGATCCGTAAATGATATAGAAGATTTGCCGGTAAAGATTATACTCATCTTCATTAAGTGTTGATGCAGCAAATACAAGTGATTTCATGAAATAATAATCTGCTATCGTAAAAGTCTTAAAGAGATCCTGGGGAACCAGTTCTTCCTTAAGCTGTTTGTACCTGCTTGCCAGAAATGAAAGTTCGAGAGGAAAAGAATATTTTTCAGGGTCTTCATAGAATTTCGGGAGAAAGGGGTTATCGGCAAAATGTTCAAGAATAAGACGAGCATTAAACTGATCTGCTATTCTGCTGGCCAGGGTGGTTTTCCCTGCCCCGATATTTCCTTCTATAACTACATAGTTGTATTTAATCTTCATCCCTGAAAATTACAAAAAATCCCGCAATTGCGGGATTCTGTTTAATTATTCTGATTTTGTTCAGGTTTTCTTTTTTCAGGCTCTTGCCTTGGAGGACGTGGGAGAAGTTCTTTTCGTGATAATTTGATCTTTCCGGTTTTCGGATCGATATCAATTATCTTAACCTCGACCTCCTGCCCTTCTTTCAGAACATCTTCCACTTTGTTGATCTTCCTCCACTCAATCTCGGAAATATGAAGTAACCCATCTTTGTTTGGAAGTATCTCTACGAATGCCCCAAACTGGACTATTGTCTTAACCTTTCCTTTGTAAACCTGTCCTATTTCAGGAACAGTAACAATTTTTTTCACCCAATCGAGAGCTGCAGTTATAACTTCAGCATTCTCACCAAAAATATTGACATCTCCGTGACCATCAACTTCTTCGACGATTATTGTAGCTCCAGTTACACGTTGTATCTCCTGAATAACTTTACCACCGGGACCTATCAATGCACCGATCAGTTCTTTAGGAATAGTAAGCATTTCAATCCTTGGAGCATGAGGTTTAAGTTCAGGACGTGGTTCTGCAATAGTCTGGCTCATTATATCCAGAATATGTAATCTTCCGGCTTTGGCCTGGTGAAGAGCTTTCGTAAGTATTTCGAATGAAATACCCTCCACTTTTATATCCATCTGTGTAGCAGTGATGCCATCACGGGTTCCTGTCACTTTAAAGTCCATATCGCCAAGATGATCTTCATCACCAAGAATATCAGAAAGAACTGCATATTTTTTTGTCTCTTTATCTGTTATAAGACCCATTGCAATTCCTGATACAGGTTTCCGAAGTTTAATCCCTGCGTCCATTAGAGCGAGGGTACCGGCACAAACTGTTGCCATAGATGAAGAACCGTTTGATTCAAGAATATCTGAAACAACCCTTATTGCATAAGGATTTTCCTCATCAGACGGCATCATATTTTTCAGGGCACGGTGAGCAAGATTTCCATGACCTATTTCCCTTCTGCTTATTCCACGTGCAGGTTTTGCTTCTCCTGTGGCAAACGGAGGAAAATTATAGTGGAGTGTGAATTTTTCTTTTCCCTTATTCAGCACATCATCAATAATCTTTTCGTCCAGTTTTGTGCCCAGTGTGACTGTTGTAAGCGACTGGGTTTCACCTCTTGTAAACAGAGCTGAGCCATGAGTGGCGGGAAGAGGATCTATTTCGCACATTATCGGTCTGATCTCATCTGGTTTCCGTCCGTCGAGACGAGTGTTGTCATCGAGGACAAGTCTTCTTGATGCCTCTTTTAACACATCATGGTAGTATTTTTTAACAAGTGCTTTATTGGCAGCATTCTCTTCAGTATACTGACCAAGAAATTCAGTAATGATAGATTCGAAAGCATCCAGACGCTTATGCTTATCTGCAGTTGACGATTTTGCTGCCTGGTAACATTTGTTATAAGTTTCGTCCCAGACTTTTTTTCTGAGATCTTCATCATTCACTTCGTGGCAATACTCCCTCTTAACTGTAGAACCTACCTCAACTGCAAATTCCATTTGTGCTTTGCAATGTAGTTTAATGGCATCGTGGGCGATTTTAAGAGTTTCGAGAATTTCTTCTTCTGAAACTTCTTTCATTTCACCTTCAACCATAAGAATATTGTCGTATGTGGCTCCTACCATCAGGTCGATGTCTGCATCCTTAAGCTGAGTGGCAGTCGGATTGACTACGAATTTATTGTTTATCCTTGCAACCCTTACTTCCGACATGGGGCCATTGAAAGGAACATCTGAAACTGCAAGAGCCGCCGAGGCGGCCAGACCTGCCAGTGCATCGGGAATTATGTCCATATCGGCCGAAATAAGGCTGATAGTTACAAATGTTTCTGCGTGAAAATCATCAGGAAAGAGAGGTCTTAATGCCCTGTCAACCAGCCTTGAAATAAGTATTTCATAATCTGAAGGTCTGGCTTCTCTTTTCAAAAATCCACCAGGAAAACGTCCCGATGAAGCATACTTTTCTTTATACTCAACCGATAGCGGCATGAAGTCTGTATCTTCCTTTGCCTCTTGTGCTGACACAACAGTAGCCAGCAACATTGTCTTTCCCATTTTTAACAAAACAGAACCGTTGGCCTGTCTGGCCATCCTGCCTGTTTCAAGGGTTATTGTTCTCCCGTCGCCGAGATCAATAATTTTCTCTTTTACTTTAAACATTATATATGTGATTTATGAAAATTGAAATTACAAAATATTTTAAATAGTATGAAAAAAGGCAATTCAAAATTGCCTTTTTACTCTATTTACGTAATTTCAACGCTTTTATGATTTCGCGATACCGCTCAATATCTTTAATTTTCAGGTAGTCCAAAAGTCTTCTTCTTTTCCCTACAAGTTTGATAAGCGCCTGCTGGGTACTGAAATCTTTTTTATTCTTCTTAAGATGTTCGGTAAGATGATTGATCCTGTACGAAAACAGCGCTATCTGGCCTTCTGCTGTACCGGTATCGATTTCAGACGTTCCAAACGTTTTGAAAAACTCCTGCTTTTTTTCAGTTGTTAAATACATGTCTCTAATTAAAATATTGTTTATCCATAAATAAATCGAGTCTCCAATTTTGGAACGCAAAAATAAGGCTTTTTTATGTAAATTATCAAACAATTGGCTTTTTTTTACAAAGTTCTTGAATTATTTATTTTTACAGGAACGAATAAGTATAAATAATTATTGTTTCTGTGTTATTATAAAGACGGAAAAA
>JBAWXY010000157.1:0-5580 GCA_037143835.1 Bacteroidota bacterium | reverse complement strand
TTGTATGACAGATTATTAAAAACATGAAGATAAAAAGAATATTAATTGCGAACAGAGGTGAGATTGCGATCAGAATAATGAAAACTGCCCGTATGATGAATATCGAAACTGTTGCAGTTAAAACGGCAGTTGAACCTAATGCAATGTACCTCTCATCAGCCGATGTGATTTATGATAATACCGAAGTTGTTTCGGAGATTCCTGTTTTTCTCGACATTGAAAAGCTGATAACAATCGCTCTGAAGACAAATGCTAATGCTGTTCACCCAGGTTATGGTTTTCTTGCTGAGAACGCATACTTTGCCCAGAAGTGTATAGATAACAAAATAATTTTCATTGGTCCTTCTCCAGATGCAATTTACAAAATGGGGAATAAGACTATCGCACGAAAGATTGCACTAGCCGGTGGAATTCCAATGGCAATGGGAAGTGAAGGCAATATAGCTAATGAGGAAGAAGCCGTTGTGATAGCAGAGAAAATTGGTTATCCTGTAATAATTAAAGCTGCATCAGGAGGCGGAGGAAGAGGTATGAGGATTGTGCGGAAAGCCGAAGAGATGGAAAAGATGTTCATCATTGCCAGCAAAGAGGCAGAAAAAGCCTTCAATGATCCGTCTGTATTTATCGAGAAATATATTGAAAATCCTAAACACATTGAATTTCAAATACTTGGCGATACTAAAGGCAATGTAATACATCTTGGAGAAAGAGAGTGTTCGATTCAGAGGAAACATCAGAAACTTCTCGAGGAAGCTCCATCCTGTGCTCTGGATGAAAAGCTCAGGGAAAAAATGGGCAAAATGGCTGTCCAGATTGCAAAAGCAGTTGACTACCATTCAGCCGGAACAGTTGAATTCCTTCTTGACTCAGATAAAAATTTCTATTTCATGGAAATGAATACAAGGATTCAGGTGGAACACCCTGTAACCGAGATCATAACAGGAATTGACCTGATTGAACAGCAAATTAGAATCGCCAACGATGAAGAACTAAAATTCAGGCAGGAAGACATAAAACTTAAAGGATGGGCAATAGAATGCAGAATAAATGCAGAAGATGTTCAGGCAGGATTTGCTCCCGACCCCGGGAAAATTGAAAGCTTAAATATGCCCTCTGACACATGTGTCAGGGTAGATACCGGTGTTCAGGCTGGTTCTTCAATAGTAGCAAGCTATGATTCGATGATAGCCAAACTGATCGTTAAGGGGAAAGACCGGAAGGATGCAATCAAAAACTGTAAAATGGCTCTGGATAAGGTGTGGATAAAAGGAACAAAAACAACTCTTCCGTTCTTCCGGATGCTGGTACGCCATCAGAAGTTCCAGGATGGCAGCTTTACAACTGCATTTATTGAAAAGGATCTTGAAAAATACTATTTCAACAGTGAATATGAAGAGATGCTTGCAGCATGGCTGGCTACCAAGTTATTTGTTGAGGAAAACCTGAATGATGACAGTATCAATATCGATTTCAAACATGGGAAAGATATGAGTCCATGGTTGCTTAATAAAAGAATAAATCAATTCTAAATCAAGCTATTGACAATGGCAAACGATAAACTTCAGATAAAAAAGCTATATGCACTCTCATCGGAAAACAGAAAATTCAGTTTTTCTCTGCCTCTGAAGCACACAATCAGGATCGGGAAAAGGGATTATGAGGTTAAACTGAAGGCTGATGAAAAATACGGCACATATATTTTATGGAAGAACAGGAAATACCCTGTTGAGATTGTAAGCTCGCGTCAAAACAGATATGAAATCCTCTTTAATGATATTAGCTACACATTCACGGTTGAAACACCCTTCTCGCTTAAGAGAATGAAGGTTCTGAAGTCGAAGAGAGGTAAGGTTGAAAAGGAGTATATAAAAGCTCCAATGCCCGGAAAAATAATTGATGTTCTGGTAAGGGAAGGATCAAATGTGCTCAGAGGAGAACCTATGGTAATACTCGAAGCAATGAAGATGCAGAACGAAATATTGTCTCCTGTTAATGGCGTTATAGTAAAAGTTTCAGCAAGGGCAAATACGAATGTAATGAAAGATGATCTGCTCATAGAGATAAAGGTGGGGTAACCCACCTTTTTCCACCATAAATCATATTATTTTACCGGTACCTGTTTTAATGTCTCACAAAGAAAATCATAAAACTTCTTAACCGATGCAATGTTTACCTTCTCACCGGGGGAATGAGGGAATCTGATTGTCGGACCGAATGAGATCATATCGAGGTTCGGATAAACGCCGCCAAGAATACCGCATTCGAGACCAGCATGAATGGCTTTTATCTCAGGAATCTTTCCATACATATCCTTGTAAACGTTACTCATTGTTTTCAGAATTGGCGATTGCATATTTGGTTTCCATCCAGGGTAGCCACCGGTAAGTGTTACTTCTGCACCAATCAGCTGAAAAACAGCAGCAATTTTCCATGCGGTTGCCTCTTTGGAGGAGTCAACTGAGCTACGTGTTAGATTATATGTCTCAAATTTACCTCCTATAATTCTGACTATTGCAAGATTATTCGATGTTTCAACAAGTCCTTTCATTGCCTGGCTCATTCGCTGAACACCATTGGGACATGCAAACAGGGCTCTGATAATCCTGTATTGCTCACCCTGATTCATTACTTTGGCAGGGACTGCAACTTTTTCAAAAGTAAAAGACAGATCGGGTTCTGTATCTGAGAATTCTGCTCTGTATATCTTCTCATAACCCTTAATAAACTTCTCGAATTCTTTTGTTTTGATTTCGGGTAACAATACGATTGAATAGGATTCCCTCGGGATTGCATTCCTAAGGTCCCCTCCTGCTGCTTCGGCAAGTCTGATACCAAAATCAGATTCTGCCTGCATCATGAACCTGAACATAATCTTGTTGGAATTGGCTCTGCCCATCGCGATATCAACACCGGAATGACCTCCCTTAAGACCTTTAGCAATGATTTTATAGGCTACCGTTCCTTTTGGTGACTTTTCTTCTGCATAGCCTTTTTTGATATTTACATCAATACCACCGGCACAACCTACATAAAGCTCACCTTCATCCTCCGAGTCGAGATTCATGAGAATATCGCCCTTAAGTAAACCCTTTTTAAGCCCGTTAGCACCTGTCATACCTGTCTCTTCATCGATAGTGAAAAGAGCTTCAATTGGTCCATGGACAATATTCTTCGCTGCGAGCACTGTCATTGTTGATGCGACACCGATACCATTATCTGATCCGAGAGTTGTACCATTTGCTTTTACCCATTCCCCGTCAATAATGGTTTCGATCGGATCTTTTTCAAAATCGTGCTTCTTATCGCTGTTTTTCTGAGGCACCATATCGAGATGTGCCTGAAAAATAACACCTTTACGGTTTTCCATCCCCTTTGTAGCTGGTTTTCGTATAATTATGTTACCAACTTTATCGACTATTGTTTCGAGGTTATGTTTTTTGCCAAACTCTTTCATATACTCGATAATCCTTTTCTCTTTTTTTGAAGGGCGAGGTATCTGCGTTATTTCATGGAAGTAGTTCCACAACTGTTTCGGTTCAAGATTACGTATGTCGTTCATTTTAAATTAGTTTTAAATTTCTTAATAATAATCCAATAAAATTAATACAATTTGGCAATAAAAACAATGACTATTTGAAACTGAAGAGGGAAATAAACACTTTATCATTCCGACTAATAATCTCCTGAATAAATGTAAAAAAACATAATAATCGAATCATTTTGAAATTCGTACCAAAATTATTATTTTGTGGCACCTGATTCTGAAAAATTTTAAAAACGTAACCCAAAAAAAATGAACAACTTATCATTCCGGGCCAATAAATATTTACAAATTATTCTCCCATCGTGTTTTAAATATTAACAAAATGACATTTTTATATATTCTTATTGCACTGGTTTTGATCTTTGACTTTATCAATGGTTTTCATGATTCGGCAAATTCAATAGCGACCGTTGTTTCAACAAAAGTTCTCTCGCCGGTAGCCGCAGTTGGCATGGCTGCATTCTTTAATTTTGCTGCATTCCTGATTTTCCCTTTGAAAGTTGCTACAACTATGGGAAAAGGAGTCATCAATCCCGATGTCATTAATCTTACTGTTATTGCTGCTGCCCTGGTTGCAGCAATTGCCTGGAACCTTGTAACATGGTGGCTTGGTCTTCCATCCAGTTCTTCGCATACGCTGGTTGGCGGACTTGTTGGAGCTGCTGTTGCCAGTTCAGGATGGGGCTCTGTAGTAATGGGGGGAGTAATTAAAATTGTTTTATTTATCGTAATAGCACCTTTACTTGGCATGATCATGTCTTTTATAATATCAGCGATTGTACTCTTCCTGGCGAAGAACCATTCTCCATCCGGGATCGATAAGCATTTCCGGAGGCTTCAACTATTGTCAGCTGCAGCCTTCAGTCTGGGCCATGGAGGCAATGATGCTCAGAAGTCAATGGGAATTATCTGGGTTGCCCTTTTTGTTACTGGTCTTGCGACAAAAAATGACCCGATTGCTTTATGGATTGTCTTATCATGTCATGCTGCTATTGCCTTGGGAACATTATTAGGGGGCTGGAGAATCGTTAAAACGATGGGACAAAAAATAACCAAGCTCAAACCTTTTGAAGGATTTTGTGCAGAAACTGCAGGTGCACTTACCCTTTTTGGCGCCACACATTTCGGTATCCCTGTCAGTACTACACATGTTATTACAGGGGCAATAATAGGAGCCGGAGCAAGAAAAGGTGTATCAGCCGTTAAGTGGGGTGTCACAACAAAGATTTTCTGGGCATGGATACTTACTATTCCTGTATCAGCCCTGGTTAGTTTCTCAATATACTTCCTGCTAAATCGGATAATTGCTTAAATTTTAAATACTTACCATTAATATAATATTAATAATTATGAATATAGATAGTTTTCTTAAGTTTTTTGTTCCGAAAGATCACTCCTTCTTTCCCCTTTTTGAAAGTGATGCACAAAACCTGGTTAAAGCAGCCGAACTTCTTAAAGAACTTATGGTCAGTACAGAAATCGAAGAGCATGAAAGGATCTATAAAGAGATTAAGGACGTAGAGCATATCGGCGATGAGATCACCGATAAAACATACGTTCAGCTTAACAAATCATTCATAACCCCTTTCGACAGGGAAGATATTCATGAACTGACCGAACATATTGATGATGTAGTCGATTCAATAAATGGTATCAGCCGCAGAATTTGTCTCTACAAACCAAAGAAGCTTATCCCTATTTACAAGGAGATGGCTGATCTGATCTATGAAGGTACGAAGGAGATCGAAGCAGCTATTCATTGTCTGAAGGATCCGGTAGCCAATAAAGTAAAAATAAGCCGTGCATGCGAAAAAGTAACGGAGATTGAGCACAAGGCTGATGAACTATATTTTGTAGGCGTATCTGAACTATTTGAAAAAGAGGAAGATCCAAAAGAACTACTTAAGAACAATAAGATTCTTGAGATCCTCGAAAGATGTGTGGATGAGGAGGAGGATGTGACCGACACTCTAAAGGCGATCCTGATAAAAATGGCGTAAAAATTCAGGCAACAGGCAACTGGCAACAGGCATCAG
>JBAWXY010000156.1:0-5581 GCA_037143835.1 Bacteroidota bacterium | reverse complement strand
TTCTGGTCAACGGTTCCAACAGCTTTTAAAATCAGCCTTGGCGAACTGGACATTCTCCCAATGCTTACCATTGCTGCCCTTACTTCAACTTTGGTCCTGTTGATAGTTGTTTTAGCTGGTAATAAAACGGATCTCATAAGAAAACCCACCGCAAAAGAACTTTTAAACTCAGCTATACTGGGGTTCATTAATCCGTTTCTATATTATCTCATATTGCTTAAGGCCTACCAACTGCTTCCTGCTCAGGTTGCCCAACCTCTTAACATGATCTGGCCAATTATCCTGGTTTTCCTTTCAGTTCCGATACTCAGGCAAAAAATAGAAAGAAAAAGTTTCATTGCTCTATTTATCAGCTTTATAGGGGTGTATATAATATCTTCGCAGGGAAAGCCTTTTAACCCTGGTCATTCCGATCTGACAGGAGTGATTCTCGCCACAGGAAGTTCAATTTTCTGGGCAATCTATTTTATACTGAATGTCAAAGATAAAAGGGATGAAGCAGTTAAACTGTTTCTTAATTTTCTATTTGGTTCAGCTTATCTTGTTGTTGCAATGATTATTACAGGAAATTGGCAGGTTGAAATAGGATTTAAAGGAGCAATTGCATCTGTTTATGTCGGAATATTTGAGATGGGAGTAACATTTCTCTTCTGGCTTAAAGCTCTTCAGATGGCCTCTACTACAGATAAGGTAAGTAACCTTGTTTACTTTGCACCTTTTCTTTCTCTCGTTTTTGTACACTTTATTCTTCATGAACCCGTTTATTATACAACCCCGGCAGGATTATTGCTGATCGTTTCCGGAATATTGATCCAGAACCGCAAATCTGTCAGAATATAAATAATTATCTTTGACCTCTCGTTTTATTACTATTAATAAGAGTTGAATATGAAGAAGCTGTTTTTCTTACCCTTAATATTTTTAACACTATTTGTATCGTGCGAAAAAGATATTATTACACCTGATGATAATGTAACACCTGGTGTAACTCCTGCAATGGCAAGAGATAGTTTATACTATATCATGAAAGAATGGTATTACTGGTATAACCTCATGCCGGTTGTGACCAAGGAGGATTATGCTGATCCATATGAACTTATGGAAGCTATGAAATACAAAACCCTCGACCGGTGGAGCTTTGTTGCTGACTATGATGAGTTCAATGCCCAGATGCAGGGAACATTTGTAGGACATGGCTTCAGGATTGGGGTTGACGATTCGGGTAATGCCCGTATTGCAATGATCTATTCACGTTCACCTTTATATGCTGACAGCATCCGCAGGGGCTGGATCGTAAAAAAAATAAACGGAGTTGCCATTGCACCTATACTTATATCCAATGATGGTACTGCATATTCCAATCTGATCGGACCCAGCACCGCGGGAAGAACAAATAGATTTCTGTTCCAGCGTCCGAATGGGACATTTAAAACTGTATCCTCGACAAAAACAAGTTTTACTATCAACTCCGTTCTGCTTTATGATACACTAAACCTTTCTTCAGGATTAACAGGACACCTTGTCTTTGAGTCTTTTATTAAGCCCTCCGAAGATGAGCTGGCAACAGCGTTTGCTTTCTTCAAGGCAAATAACGTAAAAGACCTTGTCCTTGATCTTAGATATAATTCAGGTGGATATCTATATATTGCTCAAATACTTGCAAGCTATATTGCTGGTAACTCTTACAAGGGAACTGTATTTGCCAAATTGCAGTATAACGATAAACATCAAAATGCGAACAGTACTTTCCCTTATATAACTATTCCCAATTCCCTTGCCCTTCCAAGGCTTGTGGTGATCACTTCAAATGCAACAGCTTCTGCAAGTGAAGCTGTAATGAATGGACTTAAACCTTATGTTAAAGTTGTCAGCATAGGCGATGTTACAGAAGGAAAACCGACAGGAATGAATGAATGGGATATAGGTAAAAAATACTCTATGTTGCCCGTTACCTTCAAAATGGTTAATGCACAAAATCAAGGCGATTTTTTTGACGGTATCTTCCCTGCAAAAGTTTTAGCGGATGATATTACACACGATTTTAGTGACAGGCAGGAACTATGTCTGAAAGAGGCAATTCATTATCTCGAAACCGGTTCCATCTCAGGTAAAGGCGGGCCGGAGTTTTATCGTTATCCCCAATTTTCAGACAAACCAGCATGGATGAATAATGCATTTGCAATTGACAAGTAATAACATTATTACCAATAATTAAAGACATTTGAAAGTCAAACCAAAAGAAAGGATAATTCTTGGTATTGACCCCGGCACCAGTATCACTGGATACGGAGTAATTAAAACTGTCGGTACAGTCCCAGAGCTCATAACTATAGGATCAATCGATCTTTCAAAATTTGCTGATCACTACCTCAAGCTGAAGCATATATTCGACAGGACAATTGGGATTATCGATGAGTATCATCCTGATGAACTGGCTATTGAAGCTCCCTTCTACGGAAAAAATGTTCAGTCGATGCTTAAGCTGGGCAGGGCACAGGGCGCCGCTATAGCGGCGGCACTAACCCGCTCATTGCCAATATTCGAATATGCTCCAAGGAAGATCAAAATGTCAATTACCGGTCAGGGGGCAGCTTCAAAGGAACAGGTGGCTGCAATGCTGATGAATATTTTAAAATTCGATCTTACTGAAATAAAACTGGATGCTACTGATGGTCTGGCAGCCGCTTTATGCCATTTTTACCAGACAAATAATCCTGTTCAGGAAAAAGCTTACAACAGCTGGAAGGATTTTATGAATAAAAATCCAAAAAGAGTGAAATAGACAGCCTCTATTCAATTTACTGCAAAGGCTAATGCTACTACACTTACTCTCACACCTTCAACCTTAAGAAGTTCATTAGCACACGATTCTATTGTTGACCCGGTGGTGATAACATCATCTACAAGTAAAATATGCCTTCCCCTGATTATTTCAGGATCAGTAACACGGAAAATACCCTCAACATTTGTCCATCTTTCGTACCGCGACCGCTTTGTCTGTGTGGCTGAAACCGCTGTTCTGACCAGGGAAGTTGTATCAACAGGCAATCCTGTTACATCAGCAATCCCCATTGAAATTGCGTCACTCTGATTGAAGCCACGTATGCGTTTTTTGGTAGGATGAAGCGGAACCGGAATTATAAGATCAATATCAATTGTAAATCCGGAAGATTTAAGTGATAAGGCATATATTCTGCCAAGTTCATATCCTATCTCCTTTATTCCCTTGTACTTAAGATTGTGAATCAGATTTCTGATCCGGCTTCCCTTATTATAAAATGAAAATGCCGCAACTTTTTCTATAAGGCATCTTCCCCAGAAGAGCTGGGCCGCCGGGTTTTCCTCTTCAATATGATAATTGGTCCTGGGAATAACGACATAGCACTCGGTACATATAAGATTCTCATTCCTGAGCAGATGATTTCCACAGGCATAGCATAGCCGGGGAAAGAGAAGGCTGATAAAATCGTCCCACAAATTATAGATGTAACTCATGCAGCGATGCAGAATTATTTCTATAAAGATATGAAATTACAGTTGTTTTGGGAAAAATATTGGTAAGGCTTAAAGAACAACTTCCCTGCCTATTTTAGCTGCGATCTCTTTAAATTCTTCCGGGGAAAACTTAAGCTTTGGATTTTTGAAGTTAATGTCTTCCATTGTGTCCATTGGAATTAGATGTACATGGGTATGGGGAACTTCAATGCCCAGTATTGCAACACCTATACGATTGCAGGGAATAACACTTTTAATTGCGGCTGCAACCTTTTTTGAAAAAAGGATCAATCCTGCCAGATGATCATCATCCAGATCAAAAATGTAATCAGTCTCCCTCTTTGGTACAACCAGAGTATGCCCCGCTCTCAAAGGATTGATGTCGAGAAATGCAAAATATTTTTCATCCTCAGCGATCTTATAGCAAGGAATTTCCCCATTAATAATTTTTGTGAAAATAGTTGCCATGATGACTTAAGAAAAGAATTTATTATAGTGAAATAGAGATGATCTCGAAAGGGATTATTCCTGAAGGAACTTTGATTTGTACAACATCACCTACTTTTTTCCCGATCAGACCCTGGGCAATAGGTGAACTGACAGCAATCTTTCCCAGTTTGAAATTTGCTTCACTTTCAGGAACAATCAGGTATTCCATAACTTTATTATTCAATTTGTTCCTGATCTTTACCCTGTTAAGTAATCTGACAAATGAGATATCAATTTTTGATTCGTCAAGAATCCTTGACCGTGCCACAATATCCTCAAGTTTGTTTATTCTCATCTCAAGCATACCCTGTGCCTCCTTGGCAGCAGCATACTCAGCATTTTCAGAAAGGTCACCCTTATCCCTTGCATCAGCTATCTGCCTGGATATCGAAGGTCTCTCTACATTTCTCAACTGATTGAGTTCCTCTTTAAGTTTCTGGAGACCTTCCTCAGTCACATACATAACCTCTGACATTTTTCTCTCTTATATTAAAAAAATAAAAAGAATTCCGGGTTTGCCGGAACTCTTCAAAAACAAATATATAAAATCTTTTAATTAATTGCAAATAAAAATCCCGTGAACAAGTGTTTTACAAGTATTTATCTTCAGAAATATAACACTATTTGTATTTTTTTCCTGCTTTTTTTGTGTTTGTCTTTACTTTTTTCTTTTTCGCTTTATCCCGAGTGGCAGAATTTTTCTGATTCTGTTTCATACGTGACTGTACTTCAGGGGTTTGAATTTCTAAGGTTCTTTTTTGGGACCTCTTAACAGATTTCTCATAATCATTTTTAAGCTTTCTTTTGTTGGCTTCCTGCTTTTTTTTGGCTTTCAGCACCGACCTTGGTTCTCTTACTTTAACCTCTTTTTTATTGCCAAGAGATTTACCAAATAATCCTTTTTCAGCTTTTCGTGAAGCATTTTTATGAAAAATCTGGGCATTACAGAAACTGATTGTCAACGATAAAATGAATACAAAAAGAAAAATTTTTCTCATAGATAAATTATTCACTTTCAGCTATTACAATAAATTTTTCACGATACCGTTAAATTTCCGGTGGTAATACTAATTTTGCATTATAAATTTATCTCCGGTGGTATCAGATTCAAAAATAAGACTTTTTTTAATTACAATGGCACTTGCCATTACATTAAGTTCCTGTAATAAGAAGAACGATGTGATCCCTGATGTTATAGTCGATTTCAGCCTCAATCTTTATGACCCTGAGTTTACAGATCTGAATTCCTTTGGTGGAATTGTTCTGGTTAATGCTAATACCAATAACCTTGGGTCTAGGGCAGCTGGGTATGATGGAAACGGCATTATAATATTCGCCGGAGTAGGTGAGTTTTATGCCTACGACCGCACATGTCCGCACGACTATGCTGTAAACGGGTTAAGTGTAAAGGTTAACATTGATCCGTTAAATTCCCTTAATGCAATATGTCCAAAATGCAGCACCAACTATGCACTTTCGGTAGGAGGAACCCCATCTAAAGGAATAGGACAATATCCTCTTAAAAATTATAGGACTAGTTTCGATGGTACTAGTGTGAGAGTGTGGAATAACTGATACTTTAAATCCACCTCACCCC
>JBAWXY010000155.1:0-5639 GCA_037143835.1 Bacteroidota bacterium | reverse complement strand
GACAGGTGGGGCATCAGGCTTTTATTCTTCCTATAGCCTGTAGCCTGATGCCTATCTTCGATCATCTTCATATTCCATATTCCAAAGAATTCCAGCTATGCCCATAATTAAATGAAATCGGCGATATATATGTTTTATAACATATTTTTTTGATTAATGTTATAATTATCAATGGAGAGAATTTAAGTAAAAAAAAGTGCTACATTTACATAATTCAAAATAAAACGAGATAAGTGAGATTCAGCTTTGTATTGTTCATTGCGGTGATCTTAGCAATGACAGGGTACTCCTGTAAAGAAAAAGGAGCCAAATATATGGATCAGGGTGAAATCCATTATAATATTGATTATATAGGTACTTTTGGGGCTATGCCAAAAGAGATTCTTCCAAAAAACCTTATTGTTTCATTTAAAAAGGATAAAATCCTGTTTGAGATGGTTTCTCCATTTGGCAATTCGGGAATTCTCAACCTGGCCAATCCGGAAAAAGGAATTTTTGATACTTACTTCAGCCTTTTCACATTTAAATACTATTATGCTGCTGAACCGGGCGAGTTATATCCGGGTTTGGAAGCAATGGAAGGAATGGCGGTCAGAAAAACAACAAAAACATCAATTATTTGCGGTTTCAACTGTAAGAATGCTGAGGTGACTTTTTCTTCTGACAGGGCGAAGGTCTATGATATATGGTATACAAATGAGATCAAAGTAAAGAATTTCAGTGCCTCAACTCCATTCAACCAGATTGATGGGGTCCTTATGAGCTTTTTCTTTTTTATGGGTCCTTTTGAGCTTCATTTCAATGCTGAAACAGTATACAAAAAGGACATGGCTGATGAGACATTTGAAAGAAGAGATAAATTCATAAGAGTATCGAGGGAAGATATCAACAAGTTTATTAATAAGATGATCAGTTTGTAGGCAGTAGGCAGCTGGCAACAGGCAACAGGTCGCCTTACAATCATTACTTTCAGAGTTCAATATGTTTCTTTATTGATAGGCTATAGTATTCCATATTTCCTTATTTCCTTATTTCAGAATCCCGGAAGCAAAATCATTTGTATAACTTTTTGTGAAAGGCTCAAAATTATTACCTTTGGATTGCGTTTAAAAAACGATTATTGTTTTGACAAAATTTCAGGCAGAAATGAATAAAGAGAAAGAAGAGGTTGGCAAAAAGAGTACTAAAGCTGCAAAAGGTTCTGAAAAATCCAAATCCTCCCTTACTGATGAGAGGATAAAATTTGTTTTTGGTATTCTCGTAACAGGTTTTGCATTATATCTTCTTCTGGCATGTGTTTCATACATCTTCTGGTGGAAAACAGACCTGAGCCTTTCGAATTCAGATGTAATATCAGGACCTGAAGTCGGAGTAAAAAACTGGTCGGGCAAGAGTGGACATTTTCTTGCTAAAATGATAATCGGATACGGCTTTGGATATGGTGCCTTTTTTATTCCGCTTATCTTTGGATCGATTGGATTATATCTGCTTAATTTTCCAAAAATCAAGCCCTTCAGACTTGTTACAAAGTTTACTTTTGCGGCAATCATTCTTTCACTTATACTCGGTTTTATATTTGGAAAATCAAATGTTTATCTGGGGAGCGGTCCCGGAGGCGCACAGGGATATCTGATCACAAGGTGGATGAATGCTTTTATGGGAAAGATGGGAACCGGGGTACTTATAGCATTTATAACCATAACATATCTGGTATTTGCTTTAAGGGTCAAACCCAAATCATTCGGATTAAGATTACCTGACTTCCTGAAGTTTAAGAAACCTGAGAAAAACCAGGATATTGTTTCAGAACCAGATTCAGCAACATTAGAGGAAGAGTCAGTTGCTGATGAGACACCAGAAGATGAACAGGTTGAATTTGTAGTAAAAAACACGAACATCAACATCGATCCTGATGGTATTGATGAAGAAATTCCGGAACTCTTAACCACAGGTTCTATAATACGTGATTTTGATAATCACAGACAGGTTGCACCGCCTGGCAAAAAGGTTCCTATAAATATTACACGTCCAGATGCCGGTGATACTCTCTCCGATCAGGAGGTTGATAAATTAATGGAAAACTATGACCCACGCCTCGATCTTTCGAGTTATAAGTTCCCTCCTGTCTCTATTCTCAAGGAACACAAATCAGAAACTGCCTTTGATAATACTGAAGTTTTTGAGAACAAAGAAAATATCATTAAAACCCTTGGTGACCATAAGATCAGCATAAAAAGTATCTCTGCAACCATCGGGCCAACAGTAACTTTATATGAAATTGTACCCGAACGGGGTGTGAGGCTGGCACGCATTAAATCGCTTGAAGATGATATCGCCCTTAACCTTTCTGCACTCGGGATAAGGATTATCGCTCCTATTCCCGGAAGGGGAACCGTAGGTATTGAGGTTCCAAACAAAAAACCTGAAATAGTTTCCATGCGATCGCTTATCACCTCAAAAGCCTTCCAGGAGTCAAAATTTGATATTGCCCTTGCGTTGGGGAGGACAATTACCAACGAACCGTATATCGTTGATCTGACTAAAATGCCTCACCTTCTGGTTGCCGGAGCGACCGGTCAGGGAAAATCTGTCGGAATTAATGCTATAATCACATCTATTCTTTACAAGAAGCATCCCGCTGAAGTTAAATTTGTACTTATCGATCCCAAGAGAGTGGAATTGCCATTGTATACGAAGATTGAAAGGCATTTTCTTGCCAAGCTGCCGGGAGAAGAGGATGCAATAATCACTGATACTCAAAAGGTTATAAATACCCTGAACTCATTATGCATCGAGATGGACAACAGGCTTGAGCTGCTTAAAGCAGCACAGTCGCGTAATATCAAGGAGTATAATGCGAAGTTTATTTCAAGGAAACTGAGCCCTGAAAAAGGCCATAAATATTTACCATACATAGTTCTGATCATTGATGAGTTTGCCGATCTGATAATGACGGCCGGCAGGGAAATTGAGGGACCGATAGGCAGGCTTGCACAACTTGCCAGGGCTATCGGAATACATCTTATCATTTCTACTCAAAGACCATCAGCAAACATCATCACGGGATTTATTAAAGCTAATTTCCCAACAAGAATCGCGTTCCGTGTATTCTCATCTATCGATTCGCGGACTATTCTCGATGCTACAGGTGCTGACAGGCTGGTTGGACGCGGAGATATGCTTTTATCAGCAGGAAACGAACCGGTAAGGGTACAGTGTGCATTTATCGACACTCCGGAAATTGAAGAGCTGACTGAATTTATCGGATCTCAGAAAGGTTATGCCGATGCCATGCATCTTCCGGAGTATATCGACGACAGTGAGTCTGGCGTTCTTGATATTGACCTTTGTAAGAGAGATCTGATGTTCGATGACGCTGCAAGACTTGTTGTTCAGCATCAGCAGGGTTCCACATCGCTAATTCAGAGAAAACTTTCGATCGGGTACAACAGGGCAGGAAGAATTATTGACCAACTCGAAGCTGCAGGTATTGTAGGACCGTTCGAAGGAAGCAAAGCCAGGGATGTTCTCTGCTCCGACTTTATTGCTTTGGAACAGATTTTGAAGCGTCTGGAATAAAGCCATCAAAATGAGAACCTCAATAATAAATTTTTCAGTAGTTCTTCTGTTGACTCTGAATGCCAGCGGACAAAATGATCAGCAAGCGATTAAAATCCTTGATAAATTCTCGGCAAGCGCTCTTGGAGCCCCGTCTGTTTCAATGAAATTCCACCTGGTTACAACTGACCAGATGGAAAACACAAATGATACATTGACAGGATCCCTTATTCTCAGCAAGGATAAATATAAACTGGACCTGACCGATAATATTATATGGTTTAACGGTGAAACATCGTGGAGTTATCTTCCTGCTGAAAAAGAGGTTACAATAACAAAGGCTGACAAGAAAGACAATTCATTTCAGAATCGTCCTTCTGAAATTTTCTCAATGTACAAAAATGGTTATAAGAGCAGGCTCATTGAAGAGAGATCAGACTCATATATTATCGATCTCTATCCCGAAGATATAAAAAGCGACCTGCTGAGGGTTCGGCTTTCCATTGGTAAATCACTGATGAATCTCAAGAGTCTGGAATATAAGAAAAGGGATGGGATAGTGGTCACTCTTCATGTCCGGGAATATAACCTGAAACTGAAGCCCGAAGCAGATGCGTTTATCTTCCGGCCCGAAAAATTTAAAGGAGTCGAGGTTATTGATATGCGTTAACCCGGCGTTGAGTCCCGCTCAGGGTAAGCAATCCTTATATGATAGATATTAGAAAGTCTTTTCTTGAAAACATTCTTGATATCAGAAATATCTTTGTAAGTAAGCGGCACATCAGAGAACTGACCATCCTGTTCCTGGACGTAAATTATTCTTTCAACCAGCTCACTTATAGTTTCTTCGGTATATTTTACAAGGCTTCTTGAAGATGCTTCCACAGCATCTGCCATCATCACAACTGCTGTCTCTTTTGAAAATGGCTTTGGTCCGGGGTATGTAAACACCTTTTCCATACTCGTGTCCCGGGGATGGAGATCGGTATATTTCTTTAAGAAGTAATATGCTGTTGATGTCCCATGATGCATACGGATAAAATCGATAATCTGAATGGGAACCTTATAATTCTTTGCCAGCACTACTCCGCTTTTGACATGATTAATTATCGCTTTTGCGCTATCCTCCGGATTAAGATTGTCGTGGGGACTTAATCCATCAGTCTGATTTTCAATATAGTATTTAGGATTGGCAATTTTGCCGATATCATGATAAAGAGCGCCAGTTCTTACCAAAAGAAGATTGGCGCCAGTTATTCTTGCTGCTTCCTCAGCAAGGTTGGCAACCTGAAGCGAATGCTGGAATGAGCCGGGAGCCTCTTCTGCAAGTTTTCTTAACAGAGGCTGATTTGTGTCTGCCAGTTCAAGCAATGTAGTATCTGAAAGAAACAGAAATTTCTTTTCGAAAATAAATATTAAGGGGTAGCTTATAAGAATAAGAACACCGTTTCCGGCGAATAAGATAAAGTCGGACCAGATTACATTATCAATATTTCCGTGCTGCATTAAGTTAATTCCCATACTAAGGGCAGAATAGCTGACGACGACCAGGAGGGCAGAAAAGAATAATTTAGCCCGCCGGTATATATTTGTCAATGTGAAAATTGCCACCATCCCTGATATAAAACTTATAAAAATAAATTCGAAAGGATCCGGAACCATAAATCCTGCAAGCATAATAGTTATCAGGAGAATAAATAATGCAAGCCGTGCATCGTAAAATGTACGTATGACTATAGGTATGATTGCAAACGGAATAAGAAACAGGATATTCTGATCAGGGAAAGTTATCATTAACCTGGTTAATACAATGAAAGAGAGGATTGTAAGAATAATAAACAGTGTCTTGCGGGTCACTTCCAGTACCTCGGAACGGAAATGCGAGAGGAAAAGATACAGTACGAGGTAGCAGGAGGATACGAGGATAAGATTGCCAAGAATCTTAAGCCAACTATCGTTCTCTTCCCGTGGCCATATTGCCACAACGATTAATATGCTCAGCAGAAATAAAATAAGATTAATGAAGAATTTTCTCGTTGGCTTCCAAACTTTCTGCATTTCAGACATCGGCCGGTATATTA
>JBAWXY010000154.1:0-5740 GCA_037143835.1 Bacteroidota bacterium | reverse complement strand
CCTGAAAAACCTGAAAAATTCAAGTTGGCCGGGGAAGATCTTATACCTGTTCTGAAAGAGCGTGAAAAAGTAAAGAAAACTGAAGTTGTTCTTTAGCTGGGTTCCACATGAATCGTCACAACAAGATTCTCATAATTACTGGTGAGTTCATTCTCTATTTTGTCGCAATATTGATGGGCATTTCCAACCGACACATCTCCGGGTATCTGAATATGCAGATCAATAAACCGGTAGTTGCCGGCTACACGTGTCCGGAGATCATGATAGCTCACTTCCATCCGTTTTAAGGTCTTCTCAAGTTCTTCAATTTCATCGGCTCCCCAGGCTGTATCAAGAAGAGGAGTGAAGGCTCTTTTTAGAAGATAATATGACTCCCTTATAATAAATAAAGCAACAAAAATTGCGACAACGGGATCTAACCAGTTAATTCCTGTAACCATTATCAGACCGAGGCCCACAGCCACTCCGAGCGAAGTGTAAACATCAGTTTTAAGATGAAGGGCATCAGCTTCCAGAGCTACTGAATTTGTCTCACGGGCTACCTTATATAATCTTCTTGAAACAATAATATTGACAATTGCTGAAACGAGCATTACAACTGAACCTAAGGCGATTGAATCCAGTTCGATCTTCTCTACAAACAGTTTTTTAACAGCTTCAATTATAATCCAGATAGCAGCAACAAAAATAAGCAAGGCTTCAATCACTCCTGAAATATTTTCAATCTTCCCATGTCCGTAGGGATGCCTCGAATCGGGTGGATTATCAGATACCTTAACCGACAGGAATGCAATAATGGCTGCAATAAGGTCCATCGAAGAATGGATTGCTTCAGAAATTATGCTGACCGACCCGCTGATAAGTCCAACAGCTAACTTCATTATAGTCAATAAAGTGTTAGAGATTATTGAAAGACGGGCAATACTTACTTTAGCATTCATGAGTTTTTCATGATACATTTATCAATTCATATTCAGTTTTGCCTAACCCTATTTTTGCCCCATGTTCAAGCCCGGCCTGCCAGAAAGTATCAGGATGTGCCTTCTTGAATTTATCTTCTCCCCTCATATCGCTATCCTTATGGTCATCACAGATCCTGCTTCCCGGTAGTGCAGGAGCTGCTTTAACCAGGTCAGCGCAAGCCTGGTCGAGAGCAACCGGATCGAATGATGCAGCCATGCCAATATCGGGAACCAAAGGATAATCGTTGAAACTATAACAGTCGCAATCGGGCGAAACATTCATTATAAAATTAATATGAAAAGAGGGCTTATCTTTTACAACGGCTAATGAATATTCTGCAACTCTCCTGCATACTGTTTCAGAGGCATTCTGCCACACAACCCTTGCTGAATCGTACTGACATACTGCTACACATTGTCCGCAACCAACACACTTAACATAATCAATATGTGCTATCTTATCTTTTCCGACTTCAATAGCATAATGGGCACAATATTTCTGGCACATCCTGCAACCTGTGCAGTTCTCTTCAAATATTTCAGGTGAAGAGCCGGAATGAAGAAACAACTTACCGCCTACTGATGCACATCCCATACCAAGGTTTTTCAGCGCACCGCCAAATCCGGTCATTTCATGCCCTTTGAAATGATTCATTGAAATGATTATATCGGAATCGGCAATTGCACTGCCTATCTTGGCGGAGTTGCAATACTCCAGGTTTAATTCAATTTCACGGTAGTCGGTCCCCTTAATTCCGTCACCGATAATAACAGGGCAATCTGTTGCAAGAGGGTTATATCCATTTTCAAAAGCTGCTTCCAGATGGGATGGGGCATTGGAGCGCCTACCATAATAAAGCGTATTGCAATCGGTAAGGAATGGGATTGCCTCTTTTGCTTTTAATAATTTTACAATGCAGGCAGCATAGTTAGGCCTCAGGTAGGCCAGGTTTCCGGGTTCTCCGAAATGTATTTTAATTGCTACTATTTTTCTTTGAAAATCAATTTTATCGATTCCGGCTTTAACAACAAGTGACTCAAGCTTTTTTAAGAGATTTTGTGATGGCTTTGCCCTGAGGTTGGTAAAATAGACTTTTGATGCAGACATATCCAATGTTTTTCTAGATCGACAATATTTTCGCTAATTCCACAAGATCGTGGTTAATATCTTTATGAAGTTTAACGGCTCTGCGGAAAGGAACCAGAGTGATCTCACCATTCATTATTCCAACCATAACACTTTTCTGGTCATCTATAAGCGCTTCAACCGCAGCATGGCCCAGACGGCTTGCATTAACCCTGTCGATTGCCGATGGAGATCCTCCACGTTGCAGATGCCCAAGTACTGAAACTCTGACGTCATACTCTTTAAAATCGTCTTTCACCTTTTTGGCTATTGCAAAAGCGCCTCCTTCTTCATCACCTTCTGCAACAATGATTATATTGCTTGATTTCCTGCGTGTGTTGCCTGCCTCAATCATCTGTTTCAGGTTCCGGGCTTCCCCCTTGATTTCAGGAATGATAATTGCTTCGGCGCCTGTGGCTATTCCGCTGTAAAGGGCTATGAATCCTGCTTCTGCACCCATCACTTCAACAAAAAACATCCTGTTATGGGCGCTGGCTGTGTCCCTGATCTTATCAACAGCTTCAACAACTGTGTTAAGAGCTGTATCATATCCAATTGTGTAATCAGTGCCGTATATGTCATTATCAATTGTTCCGGGTATCCCGACAAAAGGGATTTCATACTCTTCGTTGAATATTCTTGCACCGGTAAATGATCCATCTCCCCCAATTACCACAACTCCGTCAATTTGGGCTTCCTTAAGATTATTATAAGCTTTAAGTCTTCCTTCTGTTGTCTTAAACTCCTCACATCTGGCAGTCTTCAGTATTGTTCCGCCTTTCTGGATAATATCGCTTACACTCTGTGCCTGAAGCGGTTTGAAGTTTGCATCAATCATCCCCTGGTATCCCTGGCAAATGCCAATTACTTCCAATCCATTATAAACTGCTGTACGCACAACTGCACGTATAGCTGCATTCATGCCGGGGGCATCTCCTCCTGATGTCAGCACCCCGATTCTCTTAACTTTTCCCATAAATAATAATTGTAAAATAAGTCCACAAAGGTAATATATTTTTTTTGCCTAACAAATGACGGAACTTTGCTATAGTCAGATATTTGAAATGATATCCCGTATATTTTCGATGAGCCATTTTGGTGTGGAAGTAGCTCCGCAGATCCCTACCGATTTTTTCCCTTTGAACCATGATTTGTCAATCTCTTCAGGTGATGAGACAAAATGTGTATCAGGATTGATGTTTTTGCAAACAGAAAAGAGCATTTTACCATTGGAACTTTCCCTTCCGCTGACGAAAATTATGGTGTCATGTTTTCGGGCGAATGCCTTAAGATGAGGCTCCCGGTTTGAGACCTGACCACATATCGTTTTATTGATAATCAGATTCATATCAGGGTCCGATATCCCATTTTCTTCCATCTTAAAACGTAGGATGTCTGTAAAATTACTGTACTCTTTAACACTCGTTGTCGTTTGAGCAAAAAGATATACAGGCCTGGTAATATCAATCTTCTGGAAATCGTCAGGCCCGGAAACGAGGATACCTTCATTATTTATCTGGCCAAGCAAACCAACCACTTCCGCATGACCATGTTTACCGAATATTACAACCTGCCCGTTGCCCTCTTTTGTTTTAAGCCAGGTCTCTTTAATTTTTGACTGTAACCTTTTTACAATCGGACAGGTAGCCTCAATTATCGTAATATTATTTTTCTCGGCTGTGATATATGTTTCAGGCGGTTCCCCGTGAGCCCTGATAAGCACTTTGCAATTCTTAAGCTTTCTGAATTCATCATGATCAATGGAGGCAAGTCCCAGTGTTGAAAGTCTCTCTACTTCCTTATCATTATGAACGATAGGGCCGAGTGAAAAAATCTTCTCCCCCCTTAAAAGAGCTTTTTCTGCAATCTCAACTGCATTTTGCACGCCAAAACAGAAACCGGACTGTTTATCAATTTCAACTTCCATCTTTTTTCTTCTGAATGATCTGTTTTACCCATGACATCTGATCTTCAATACTCCTTCTGCTGTTATCGAGGATTATCGCGTCATCTGCTCTTCTCAATGGACTAATATCCCTGTTTTCATCAGCAATATCGCGTGCAATTATATTTCTTTTAATCTCTTCAAAGTCAATAACTATGCCTCTTCCAGTCATCTCATCGTGCCTTCTTTTGGCCCTGATATCCACGGAGGCTGTCATGAAAATCTTAATATCAGCATCAGGGAATACCACCGTTCCAATATCCCTCCCATCCATTACAATTCCTTTATTAACACCTATCTGCCTTTGTAACTCAACCATTCGTGCACGTACTTCCGGTATCTGGCTTATCCGGCTTACATGAGCCGATACTTCAATACTTCTTATCTCCGTCTCAACATTTTCGGAGTTAAGGAATGTCTCATATTCATTAATATCAGGATTATAAATGAAATCAATTTTAATATCTTTTAGTTCCGATAGAACACCCCCGGTATTCAATCCACCTTTCCCAATAAATCCTTTCCTCATGCAATAGAGTGTAACTGCACGGTACATCGCACCACTGTCGATAAATATATAATTCAACTCTTTTGCAATAGATCTTGCAAAAGTGCTCTTTCCACACGATGAATACCCGTCAATTGCTATTATAAGTCGTTTCTCCATACCTGAATATTATTGAAACAAATTCAAAAGTTTAAAGTTTAATTACGGTATTTTTTATAAATATTATCCGGTCTTATTATCAACGAAACATGGTTCGAAGATCCTGCAAGATGGTAGGTTGCCCTGCCAAATTCAATATCCAGCCACGAAGTATTTATACCGAACCCCCACGAAAACCCAATTGTCGATACTTTTGAATCAACTTGCAACTCTCTTCTTATCTGATAGTTGTATCCGGCGCTAAAATAGAAGTTCTTATGAGGGATCAATTCAGCCCCCAGAATGACATGTCTCATGAGGTTCTCTATAAGTTCTGATGATACCGGAACAATACTTCCTGTCGAGGCAGGTTCCTTGTATTGATAAGTTAGATCAAATTTTTCGAGATGCCTCAAAGTTAAAGAAAAACGGAAAGGGGCATAGGCAAGCCGTTGAGAAATTCCTGCCTGAATCTCGAAAGGCAGTTTCTGACGTGGTTCTCCGGCATAGGTAGTAACCTGGTAACCTGCATTTTTAATCACCAAACCGGCTGAAAAAAGGTTACTGCGATTATGCCATGAGGCTCCAATATCAAATACTAATCCGAAAGAGGTATATTTCTCAAGATGTGACAGTACTGGTTTTAAGTTCACACCTATTGTGAAAAGTGAATCAATTTCACGTGAATATATCATTGAAAAGGCATATTCCGCAGCACTGAAGTTGCCGGTTATGATCCCCGAAGCATCAGTCTCGGTAAACGAACCATAATTCAGGTAGGTTAAACCGGCTGCAAAATTTCCTGTCCCCTGGTATGATCGCGAGTACATTGCCAGTCCATAATTGATTCCTGCAAAATAGTTTACATAATTTAGCGCCAGAGTTTTATTCATGCCGGAATTGAGCAGAGCCGGATTATGATATGCAAGGTTCAGGTTATTCCCTTGTAAGGAAACATTCGAACCACCAAGAGAGGAAACAAGCCCGGAATGAGTCAGGTTTAAGAATTCATAGATATTATCGCCCCCGGTTTGTGAAAAGGAAGATGACATTATAATGCT
>JBAWXY010000153.1:0-5872 GCA_037143835.1 Bacteroidota bacterium | reverse complement strand
ATCCCTTTTTCAAGAGCGTATTTTATTAATGATTCTTCATTTGTCCTCGGAGCGCCAAAGCAGATTGGACTGACCATTATACCGGTATCACCGATACCTCTTAATTCAGGTGCGGTGGAACTGTTTCCTGTTAAATGTTTTGAGACCAGACTTATTCCGGCTATCCCTGTTAAGGCTTTGGTAAAGAATTCTTTACGGCTTATTTGCTTTTTCCCCATGAGCTGAATGGATTATCAACAATTAATCTGGTTTTTCTGTTGGCAACGGTTAACCCGATCTCGAACATTGTTCTGGTTATCATCTCCATTTTTTTGAAGTCGATTTTTTCAACAACATCTCCGGGAGTATGATAATCGGTATGCAGACCTGTAGTGAAGAATAAAACAGGAATATCTTTCTTAACAAAATTATAATGGTCGCTTCTTGCAAAAAGCTGCAACGGATGATCTCTTCCGCTAAGACTGTAATCAAAATCGAGCGGGCTTTTCTTGTCGATTTCATCTGCTATGGACCGTAAGTCCTTACTCTGGCTGTCAGTAATGACAAAGACAGTGTTAGTGCCAGACATCGGATTTTCTTTAGTGGAATCAGCAACTCCTTTTACTCTTCCTATCATATCCATATTCAGATCGGCAACAGTTTTCTCAAGTGGGAACAGAGGATTATCAACATATGATTTTGAACCATACAAACCGATCTCTTCGCCTGAAACCCAGAGGAATAAAATTGACCTCAAAGGTTTCTTTTCCAGACTCTGAAAAGCTTCGGCCATAGAAAGGAGTGCGGCACAGCCCGATGCATCATCGTCGGCACCGGTATTTACTTTACTTCCTGAAGCACCTATATGATCGTAGTGACCCGAAAATACCACTATTTCATTTTTCAGGACAGGGTCGCTTCCTTCGATATATCCCGCGACATTATTAAGTACCTTTTCTTCCAAAAGTGACACTTCGTTGATTTTTAACAGTTTGTCTGTTATTGTGAAAGAATGAGGCTGAAGTGTTGAGTCAATACTTTTTTGAAGTTCCTCAAGCGAATGTCCCGATCCTTTTAGTAGCTCATCTGCAACTATTCTGTGGATAAATATCACCTTAGGCATCCCGGCCATGAATTGATTTACGATTTCCGGTTTTTCACTTTTTAATTTAACAGCTGACTTTAAATAACCTGCAAGGCCAGGACTTGATTCATCAAATGATTGAAATCCCGATTTTGGGTCTGATACAAAAAGAATAGCTTTTGCTTTGGAATAAATCAGAGTGGTCAATTTCATCTGGAAACTCATTGCGGAGCTCCAGTTTGGTTCTTCAAACAGACATTTTTCACCATTTTCCGACATTGGGGCCCTGTCCATTACAAGGAGTATCTTACCCTCAGTTTTGAGGTTATCGAAATCATTATATTTATATTTATCTGCCTTTATACCATATCCTGCGAATACAACCTCTCCATCAAGTGTGAAATCAGAAGGACCGGTTGGGACCAATTGGAACATAGGTTCTTTTGCTGTTACGGTATCTTTGCCATTTGAGATAATCTGCACCCTGGTTTTATTTGGATCCATTGTTTTTTTCATAACAGCATAAGGCTGAAAATAACTGGTTCCGTTGGCAGGTTTAAGACCTGTTAATTTAGCCTGTGATGCAATATACTGAGCGGCAATTTCAAGCCCCTCTTCGCCATTCATCCTGCCTTTAAGAAGTGGTGAGGCCAGAAATGAAACATAACTCTCCAGATCTGATGAAGTTATCTGATTTATAGAGTTTTGGTTCTTCTGGGAGTAAAGAGAAACAGGAGCCATCACAGCCAAAGTCATGGCAATTATACAAATATGAAGTTTTCTCATAGCAAGGTTGAATTCAATTTATGGTTTGCATTGCGGTAAAGTTAATAAAGATTTAAGGGAATATTTTTATAAGTTTGCAGCCTGATATTAAATTATGGGAGTAAGCATTTATTTTTGGATAGGATTCCATGTCTTCGTATTCATCATGCTTGCACTTGATCTGGGTGTTTTTCATAAACATACACATAAAGTTCCGGTAAAAGAGGCAGTAATCTGGAGCGCAGTTTGGATTACACTTGCATTACTATTTAATCTGTTCGTTTTCTTTGAGTTCGGGAAAACCAAAGCCCTTGAATTTCTTACGGGTTATGTAATTGAATACTCATTGAGTGTTGATAATATTTTTATATTCATTCTTATATTTTCCTATTTCGCGGTTAAAGACCAGTACCAGCACAAAATATTATTCTGGGGTATTATCGGAGCACTGATAATGAGAGGGATATTTATTTTTGCCGGAGTTGCCCTCATTAACCGGTTTCATTGGATAGTTATTATTTTTGGAGGCTTTCTTGTTTTTACAGGGATCAGGATGCTCTTTCAAAAAGAGACAGCTGTTGATCCTGAAAAGAATGCCATTGTAAGATTCTTCAGAAAGTTCCTTCCTGTTACACATTCTTTACATGGCGACAAATTATTTATCAGGCAGAATAACAGGTTGTATGCAACACCTTTGTTCCTGGTTCTTCTAATCATTGAATCTTCTGATCTGATATTCGCTGTTGATAGCATCCCCGCAATCCTGGCTATAAGTCAGGATACATTCATCGTATATACATCAAATATTTTCGCAATATTAGGTTTGCGCTCACTCTATTTTGCAATAGCCGGTATAATGGGGTTATTCCGTTACCTGAAAGTCGGTTTGGCTTTTGTTCTAACCTTTGTCGGATTGAAAATGCTTGTCGCATATTTCAATTTTGAAATTCCAATAGTTTTATCACTTGTAATAATTATCTCTATTCTTTTGATTTCAATTCTTGCTTCTGTTTTTATAAAAAAGGAAATATCTCCTACCGGTAATTCATTCCCTGAATAAACTAAATAACTAACAACCTGGGTTAATTAAATAGCCAGGTGATAGAAGGTGTTCGGGTTGCTCTATGAGTACTGCACCTTAGAAAACAGTAAAGACATCCTTGTATCGGACAAATGTGGGAATCATGTAATTTATTTCATTATTTATGTAACACTTATCATCTTGTAGGTCTCCACCTTTGCATTCTAAATCAAACAATAACAATTATGAATAATCTTTTCAGAGGACTACTTTCAGGATACGGAGCTATGAAATTAGGTGGTGGTTGTTTAGGCACTATTGTAATTTTTGTAGTCATCTGGATTTTGCTTGGGAAATGCAACTAGATATTTAAATGCACTTATCAAGGTAATTTGTGATCTATTTGCAACCTGTTCTCAGGTTTGTTGGATGGGTTTTGGGTTGTCTGTTGGTGCTTTTTTACATTTTTGTTGATTTATAGCTTCGGCAATCAGCTTGTTTTATTTGTTTTTAGATGATTTTGCAAATAAGCTTCCCAACTCCCCAAATAACTCTAACCTTTATAGACTCAGTAGAGATATAAAAAATGACCAACATGAAAAATATTTCATCTAAACTTTTTCGTTTTTTGAAAATACTTGGACCCGGTCTTGTTACAGGAGCAAGCGATGATGACCCTTCGGGCATTGCAACCTACTCACAGGCAGGTGCTGCATACGGACTTTCAACTCTCTGGACTGCACTTATTACATTTCCACTAATGGCTTCCATTCAGGAAATGTGTGCAAGAATTGGTTTGGTTACTTCACATGGTTTAGCAGGAACGATTAAAACTAATTATTCAAAACCTGTTTTGTATTTAATGTTGTTGTTTAGTTTTCCTGCCATTGTAATGAACATTGGTGCTGACATTGCAGGAATGGGAGCAGTAGGTAATCTATTATTCCCTTCAATAAAGGCAACTTATTTCAGCATCGTTTTCACCATAATACTTTTATTGTTAATTATTTATTTGCCTTATCAAAAAATTGCTGCTGTTCTGAAATATCTCTGTCTCGTTCTTTTAGTTTATCTGATTGTTCCGTTTTTATATAAACAAGATTGGGTAGCAGTTTTGAAAGCCACTTTTATTCCAACAATAAAGTTTGACAAAAACTTTATCAGCATTCTTGTTGCCATCCTTGGAACTACCATTTCACCCTATCTTTTCTTTTGGCAGGCAACGATGGAGGTGGAAGATATGAAGAACAAGAAAAAATATTTAGTGGTAAACAAAAGAATAATGCACGACATGCAACAAGATGTCAATTTTGGAATGTTATTTTCAAATCTTGTTATGTTCTTTATCATTCTCACCACAGGGTCGGTTTTATTTAATGGCAATATTCATCAGATTGACACCGTTGAACAAGCAGCTCAGGCATTGAAACCATTAGCAGGAAATGCAGCATATTTACTTTTTGCTGTTGGTGTAATCGGCACCGGACTTTTAGCTATTCCCGTTTTGAGTGGTTCACTTTCTTACATCGTCACCGAATCATTTGGTTGGAAAGAAGGATTGGATAAAAAATTTCACAAAGCAAAAGCATTTTATATTATCATTGCAATTTCATTGATTTTGGGGTTATCGTTGAACTACATTGGCATTTCACCAATTAAAGCGCTGATTTATTCAGCTATTCTTTATGGATTGACTGCACCTGTATTAATCGCAATCATTCTTCACATTTCAAACAACAAAAAAATAATGGGCAAAAATACAAACGGGAAAATATCTAATATTCTTGGATTTGCGGCATTAGTTCTTATGACCGTTGCTGGTGTGATTTTAGTTTACATGCAACTAACGTGAACGTGAACTGCACACAACGAAACAAGGTGTAATTTTGATAATAATGAGAATCAACAGGAAAAAATATGAAAAAAAACATTGAGACACAACATTCATCTATCGGACGCCGGAGTTTTTTAAAATCTGCCGGAGCAGGCATGATAGGGGTTGCCGGGATTGGCATATTGACTTCAGCTGAGCAGAGCAGTGAAAAAGAGTTCAATAAGCGGACTAAAGAGGAGCGCTTAAAGCAAATCGCCTCAAACTCTTATGCGGTCAACCAGTTATTTAAAAGGAGGACTTATTCCGGAAGAGCGGAATCTCCTGAGAATATTGAGCTAAAGAAGAAATATGGTGAAATTACCCTTCTTGACTTCCCCGGGTTTACAAAGGATACCTATCCGGGAATTACTGCAATGGATCTCTGGTCATCCCTTTTCGGAGATATCAGCGATGATTCGATGTTTACACGTACCGAAAGAGACGGGCAGATTCGTTTCGGTGACTTTGATCCGGCAGCTCCCTCATCAAAACGTTACCTGGATAAACTTGCGGATAAAATAGCATTAACCGGAATAAAGGCAGTGCATATCTCAAATAATGCTCCCCGTAACATAGCCGATCTGAATGAGGAATCAAGACGTGAAGGGATCAGGGTAGCAAAATTATGGCTTGATGCTGCAAGAATGATTGACGTAAGGTCAATGCGTGTAAATACTGGAGGACCTCAGATTATTCCTGCATCGGTTATTAAGGGTGGATATCCTCAGAATATGGAGATTGTGCCATATTTGAAAAACGCTATCGAATCGTTCAAAGAGATGGCTGATTACGGAGAAAAAGCAGATGTAAAGGTTACTATTGAGAACCACTGGGGATTGGCGGCAGATCCGATGAATATAAAAATTATTCTCAATGAAGTAAATAGTCCCTATTGTGAGGCCTCCCCCGATTTTTGTAACTGGGAGCATGAATATATGCTGTATAATGGCCTTGAGGTATTAATTCCGTTGGCCAAATCGATGTGCCATGCAAAACGGTGGACACGGTTTCCCGATGTTGATATCAGCCGTTGTGTTCAGGTACTTAATGATGCTGAATATAAGGGGTATATTTCAGTTGAATATGAAGCCGGAGGGGATCCGGTAGCAGGTACATTGAAATTGCTGGATGATGTAGTATCAGCGCTTAA
>JBAWXY010000152.1:0-5999 GCA_037143835.1 Bacteroidota bacterium | reverse complement strand
TTCAGTATATCATCATCTTTAACAACAGGTCTGATCCTGAAAGAGTACTCATATTTCTTTTCAAGAAGGCGATACTGAGGATGTATCAATGCACCCCAGGAATTATCACCTCCAACACCCATCTGGCCCAGGTCAATATTCAGGTTTACCAGGTCACGCGGTTTAACATCAATAGTATGAGTATTTGCGCTTTTCGCATCTTTTCTGTACTGCGACAATTTCCCCGGTGATTCAAAGTCATCGTGAATATTATTCAGCGCAGCAAAACAGATCAATGGATCTCCGCTAACAAGGATCCCTGTTCCATTATCGTTGGTTAAAGTAAGCCAGCGTGTGTCGGTTCTATAGCCATTTTCCTGAGGCCTGATATAGGGCACATACTGGTCGGCAACAGTACTTTCATAAAGACCAACATCAGCCGAAGTTTTTCTATCAACGTAGTTTTCATGAGGTCCTCGTCCAAGCCACTTAAGATTCATAAACTCTTCCGGAAGTTGCATCTGCATTCCCATCCTTGGGATTTCGGGTATGTTATCTGAGATTTTTGAGAACTGGTTTTTAATGACCACGTCGGCTGATCCGAAAATGGTATATGAAGTAGCAAAACCGCCTATTTTCCCACCATCAGTACCCGGAATATCATAATTGAAAGTTACTACTACCTTACCTAATTCCAGTTGACTTATATTTGCTTTCGTAACAACTGTTCTTTCTCCCGCCTTTTTCCAGGTACCCAACTTTTTATCCATGTCATAGCCATAGTCGTTATCTGTAGGAGGTCTCCAAAAATCCGGTTCCGGACCTTTTTTGATCAGTTCTTTTCCTTTATAAGTGTATGATTCCAGGCGGCCATTGACCAGGTCGAAAATTATCTTCAGGTCAATTCCGCTTACTTCCAGCTTTTTGTCGACATTTTTGGTCTGAAGCATAGCAAGTTCATCACGTTTTGCAATAACAGGCTTACCTTCAGCAGGCAGCTTAAACTGTGCAGAGGCGTAAACATGATCTTCAGGAACAGAGTTCCATTCATCACTTCTTGATACTCTGAGATTAAGAAAATATTCTGCTCCCGGAGCAGGATCTATTTTATCGAACGGAATCATAAACGCTGTTTCAGCTTTTGGTTTTAGGTCGGGAAATGGAATTTTGCCAGATTGTATTACTTTACCGTCTGAAACAACTTCCCATTCAAAATTAAATTCCTGGAGAGATGTAAAGTCATATTTATTTTTAACTTTTATCAATCCATTAGCAAGATCGACAGGTGTAAAACCGACATATTGATATACTTTCCTGACTTCATTAAGACCAGGTTTTCCGGTTCTGTCAGGCCAGGTAAGACCGTTAAGACAGAAATTACCGTCACTTGGCATTCCTTCTTCACCATAATCGCCTCCATATGTCCAGTACTTTTCACCGTTCTCGTCTGTTTTAAGAATTCCCTGATCAACCCAGTCCCAGACAAATGCCCCCTGCAGTTTAGGATAATTCTCAATTACATCCCAGTAGTCCTGCAAATTGCCAGTTGAATTACCCATCGCATGTGCATATTCACACATTATCAGCGGTCTGTCGTTCTTTTTGTCTTTTGCATAAGCTTCGATTTCTTCAATTCTGGCATACATCGGGCACCAGATATCGGTATGCCGTTCGGTAGCATTGGTGCTTTTCTCTGCTCGTTCGTATTGAACGGGACGTGTTGCATCTCTTCCCTTTATCCATTTGTAGCCGTTCAGAAAATTATTACCGTCACCGGCTTCATTACCCATCGACCAGATGATCACAGAAGGATGGTTTTTATCTCTTTCTACCATACGTTGCATCCTGTTAAGATGAGCCGCTGCCCATTCAGGTTTGTCTGCAATGGTTACATCCTTATCATAACCGATACCATGGGACTCAATGTCGGCCTCATCAACAAGATATAAGCCATATTTGTCACACATCTCATACCATAACTCCTGCTGTGGATAATGTGATGTCCTTACAGCATTGATATTGGTGCTCTTCATTACACGTATATCCTTCAATATCATTGCTTCATCAACAACATGTCCGTTGACATCATCATGCTCGTGCATATTTGTGCCTTTAATAAGAATAGCTACTCCGTTGACAAGCAGCTGTGAATTGATTATTTCCACTTTACGGAACCCGACTTTTGCGCTGACACTTTCAAAAATATTCCCCTCCTTGTTTTTCAGGCATATCACCAACGAATAAAGTTTGGGTGATTCTGCTGACCATTTTTTAATTTCCGGAAAACTCTTCTCAAAATTTACAGCTCCCTTATTATCAGTCAATTTTACATCTTTCGATTCAGTATATAGTTTCTGTCCGTTATCGAATAGTGAAGCATCCACAACAAAATCACTGCCTTTTTCATCAGAGTTTTTTAAAGAAACATCAAGCTTAAGGAGACCATCCCTGTAATTATTCCCAAGGTCGGCAGCTGCAAAAAAATCTTCGATAAATGTTTTTGGACGCGCATGAAGAAAGACTGTTCTCTGAATCCCGCTTAGTCTCCAGAAATCCTGATCTTCAAGATAACTGCCATCGCTCCACCTGTATACTTCTACTGATACTGAGTTCTTTCCTCCCTTAAGATATTTGGTAACGTTAAATTCCGCTGGCACTTTACTATCCTCACTATAACCAACCAACTGCTCATTCACCCATACATAAAATGCCGAGCTTACTGCTCCAAAATGGAGGAAAACCTCTTTATTCTTCCAGTCGGAAGGAACTTTGAAACTCCTCTTATAAGAACCTACCGGGTTCCATTCGTGGTGAATATATGGCGGATTCTTTTTAAAAGGATATCCGATATTAACGTACAATGGAATATCATAACCTTTCATCTGCCAGTTTGAAGGCACCTCTATATCCTTCCAGTCGCGGGTATCATAATCATCCTTAAAGAACCAGAATGGTCGCTGATCGGGCGATTTGACCCAATTGAATCTCCATGTTCCGTCAAGAGAAAGATAGTTAGGTGAATTTGCTTTTATTGCCTCAAGCGCGCTCTGTTCATCAGGGAAACTGATGAGAGTTGCACGCGGATCCTCCCTGTTCTGATTAAACATTTCAGGGTTTTCCCAGTCGCGGGGCTCCTTTTCCGTGAAGGGAACTCCTTCATATTTGCTAAGTTTCTTACAAGCTGTAAGTGACAGGGCGATCATAAGGATATAAAATGATATTCTCTTCATAAGATTTTGATTTTTAACGGAGATAAAGTTAATAAAAAATGGATTAGTACAATCCAACTTGTTCACCCCAACAATGAAGGTTGGCTGAAAGAAGTAATAGCGATTAACCAATCCCCAGAATTTTTTCGGCGATCGGGATATCGGCCGGTGAATTTATATTTACGAAGGCATTACTAATTTCTTCAAAACCTTTTAATTGCATGTATCTAACGTTCTGCCGTTTATAAAACTTCCTTACAGCATAATCGTGGTCCCCGGTCAGATAATCTTCAAGTGTTTCAATAATGGAAATATTATAGATTGCGTGGAGAGGTTCGATATATGTATTAATCCGGGGAATCAAAATATCACATTTATGACTGTTATAAAATTCTATCTGTCTGATAATAACTTTCTTATCAAGAAGTGGCATGTCTCCGGCAAATACGAACAGTGCTTCTTTTGAAGATGTTTTTATGGCAGCATGAATCCCACCAAGTGGTCCTGCTTTTAAGATCTGATCGCTGACGATTTTGTAATTAATATATTCTTTAAATTCTTCCGGAGTGTTGGTTACAATGATTATTTCATCGAATATATCCTTTATTGTATCTATGATCCTGGATATAATCGTCTTCCCATCGATAACAATGTTTGCTTTCGTCATGCCGTCAAATCTCTTATTGGCACCGCCGGCCAGGATTACCCCGGATATATTGTGAATCATCAGAACAATCCGGTTATCACACCATTCTTATCAATATCGATGTTTTCAGCTGAAGGATTTGTTGGCAGACCGGGCATTCTCATTATCGTACCTGCAATAGGCACTATGAATCCGGCTCCTGATGAAAGTTCAATTTCCCTTATTTTCACGGTGAAGCCTCTGGGCCTGCCCTTTTTATTCTGGTCATCAGAAAGTGATTTCTGTGTTTTTGCAATGCATACTGCAAGATTTCCAAGTCCAAGCCGTTCAATCTTCTCAAGCTGATTCATAGCCTGGACTGTATATTCAACATGGTCGGCACCATACATCTTGGTACAGATCGTTTCAATTTTTTTTCCGAATGACCATGAAAGATCATAAAGTGGCTTGAAGCAATCTGAACAGTTGTTTACTGCTTCCAGAACTTTGTGTGCAAGATCAACAGCTCCTTCGCCTCCTTTTGCCCAAGCTTCGTTCAAAGCAACGATGACATTCTGTGATTCGCAATACTTCATAAGCAAATCTATTTCAGCCATTGTATCGGAGTCAAACCTGTTTATTGCAACCACTGGTCTGAATCCATAGAGCCTCATATTTTCAATATGTTTGTCGAGATTGTCAAAACCTTTTTGAAGGGTGGCAAGATCTTCTTTTTGAAGACCTGATAATTTTGTCCCACCGTGATATTTTAACGCCCGGATAGTGGCAACAATTATTACTGCTTTGGGAATCAGATTGCCGAACCGGCATTTTATATTGAAGAATTTTTCGGCTCCGAGTTCACTTGCAAATCCGGCCTCTGTAACCACAAAATCACTTAGGGAGAGACCTGCTTTTGTAGCGATTATGGAATTTGTTCCCTGCGCAATATTTGCAAAAGGACCGCCATGAATAATTGAGGGAGTACCCTCCAGAGTCTGAACCAGATTTGGTTTTATAGCGTCTCTCAGAAGAACTGTCATCGCCCCCTGGGCCTTCAGATCGCGGGCAAAAATTGGTTTGTCGTCGTAGGTATATCCCACAAAAATATTACCAAGTCTCACTTTCAGATCCTCCAGATTATTTGCAATACACAATGTAGCCATAACCTCCGAAGCTGCAGTAATATCGAACCCCGACTGCCGGGGAATTCCCTCCGTAGTTCCCCCAAGGCCAATAACAATATCCCTGAGAGATCTCTCATTCATATCCATAACCCTTTTCCATTCAATTGTCCTGGGGTCAATACCAAGATTACCCACCTTAAGCTGGATATTATTGTCAATAAGAGCAGCAAGAAGGTTATGGGCTTTTTCCACTGCCGAAATGTCACCTGTAAAATGCAGATTGATATCTTCCATCGGAATAACCTGGGAATAACCACCGCCGGCAGCACCTCCTTTTATGCCAAAGACCGGTCCGAGCGATGGTTCACGCAATACCACTGTTGTTTTTTTCCCTATCCGGTTAAGTGCCTGTGCAAGTCCAATAGATGTTGTTGTTTTTCCCTCACCGGTAGGCGTAGGAGTTATGGCTGTGACAAGAATAAGTTTAGCTTTCTTAATGCGCTCTTCATCAATAAAATGAAGAGGTAACTTTGCCTTGTATTTACCGTACAATTCCAATTCATCCTGCGGTATTCCAAGTTTTGCAGCTATTTCAACTATTGGCCTTATCTTAGCCTCCTGGGCAATTTCTATATCCTGTTTCATTACAGCGGTTTTAGATTCAAAGCGGAAAATTGATTTTATTTGCACACCTTCCGTTTTTTTTGTATATTGATGTTTTATATTTTTTGGTCATTAACAAATGTAGAAAATTAATTCCTGCTTCATATATTAATGGTAATTTATACATAAAAACCTGTCAATTATGGATAAAAAAATCACCACCCTGTATGATGATTACAGCCAAGGGCGGACAAATCGCCGCGATTTTATCAGAAAACTTACCATGTTAGCTGGCAGCACTGCTGCTGCATTAGCTCTGCTTCCAATCCTGGAAGAGAACAACTTAAAAGCTTCAGCAAATCTTCAGGATGATCCGGATCTGCTGACTGAATTCATTAAATACCCAGGAGAGACAGGAGATATAAGAGGATTTCTTGCCTGGCCAAAAGCCGGGAA
>JBAWXY010000151.1:0-6003 GCA_037143835.1 Bacteroidota bacterium | reverse complement strand
CGCCCAGTTCTTGCCAATGATATGGGAAAAGGAAGCGGCGATGTATTCACACAAACAACTGCTCTTCTCGATCCGCGTGTTGACTGGACCATTGCACGACGTGGCGTTGATTTCCTGGGCTGGGGTATTCACCCGGGAAATTCCTGGATCCGTGAACAGAACAATGGCGGTCCTTACATGACCAAGAAATACATGCACAAAAAGGACGAACAGGCTTTAAATGCTAACGGCACAGGCTTTGATAATGGTAAGAATTACAGAATGTACCGACTTTCACATATTATCCTCTGGAGAGCTGAGGTTGCTGTAGAAGAAAACCAGCTTGATGCCGCACGATTGCTTGTAAACCAGGTCCGTAACCGTGCCAAAACAAGCACAAAGGTAATGGGACTTTGTGCGTCATATGTAAACCTTGGGACAGTTACTCCAACAGTAGACTATACCAAACCTGCTGCCAACTATATGGTAGAACCTTACCCAGCCGGGGCCGTTGCTTTCGCAACCCAGGCTGAAGCACGAAAGGCTGTCCGCGAGGAAACGAGACTTGAGTTTGCAACCGAAAACCAGCGATTCTTCAACCTGAGGCGCTGGGGTATAGCTAATACAGTCCTGAATGCATATATTACCAAGGATTCCAAATTCAGGAATTTCATGAAAGGAGCAATCTATAATCCGACAAAAAATGATTACTGGCCATTGCCACAGGATCAGATTGACCTTCAGAAAGGTATTCTTACACAGGATGCGTCTTATTGAAAATAGAATTTCTTAAGAATTGATTTTAAAAAGAGGCTGCTATGCGGCCTCTTTTTTTTGAATTTTTACCATACATTTTGTAACATAAAATGAGTACTTTATCGCGAAATAAAAAGTTATGAAAACATTATCTGTTATTACTTTAACAATCAGCATTATTCTTTTTGTAAAATGCAATAACGTTCATCAAAATTCGGAATCAGGGTATCTGATCCCATTCTCCAAGAACTTACTGTTAAATCCTGTTTTAACACCCCGGGTGGAAAGTAAATTTTATTGCCCTGTACGTAAAGAATTAATTAGTTGGGAGGAGAAGGATCTCTTTAATCCGGCCAGTGTTGTAAAAGGCGATACACTATTTTTACTTTACCGTGCTGAAGATATAATCGGGAAATATAATGGCACATCACGGATTGGGCTGGCTTATAGTCTTGATGGATATCATTTTAACAGAAAGGAAAATCCTGTTCTATTCCCCTCTGATGATAATTACATGGAGTATGAATGGGAAGGTGGTTGCGAAGATCCGCGTATAGTTGAAGATATTGATGGAACCTATTATATGACCTATACAGCTTATGATGGCGATAAAGCACGTCTGTTTATAGCAACATCAAAGGATTTAAGAAATTGGACAAAATTTGGATCAGTATTTCAAAAGGCTGGCGATGAGTATGTAAATATGTGGTCCAAATCGGGATCAATTGTATGCAGAGAGGAGAACGGGAAACTTATTGCTGAAAAAATTAATGGAGAATACTGGATGTACTGGGGTGACACATACATTTATATTGCCACCTCAAATAATCTTATTGACTGGACTCCTTTGCTGGAAACGGATCCTGATAAAAAACAGTTGAATACCACGATCAACTACAAGAAGCCATTTCAGATTTTGTTTTCAACAAGGAACGGTAAGTTTGATAGTGAGTTAGTTGAACCAGGCCCTCCGGCAATTATAACAAAACAGGGAATTCTTTTTATTTACAACAGTAAAAACAGTGCTTTAAAAGGGGATAAAGATCTGGCACCCGGAGCCTATGCTGCCGGTCAGATAATTATTGATAAAAATGATCCGACAAAAGTGTTAAAAAGAATGGAAAAATGGTTTATTACTCCCGATCAGCCTTTTGAAATATCAGGTCAGGTGAATAATGTATGTTTTGTTGAGGGATTGGCTTTCTTCAATAGTAAATGGTTGTTGTATTATGGAACGGCTGATTCTAAAATAGCAGTTGCTGAATCAAGTGGGCGGATAGAGATTCCTCGCTAACGCTCGGAATGAAGCCGCCGCCAGGTGGCGGAATGAGGAATCTCTGTATTGCGGTGATCTGCACCTTTTATTTCCTAAATTGAAGCGGCAGAGCCGCATAATATATGTAGAAATGATTCAGGGAAACAGAATCAGAGGTGCAGAGCACCGAAATATTAATTTCGCTTCAAAAATTTAAATGGTAAAACAAAACAGGTACATCAGAAAGTTCTCTACATAAAATGAAAATAGAACCAGAAAGTGTTGCCAAATTTTTCCTGCATCTTTTCTTTAAGTAATGAAGGATTATTACGGATATTTATATAGGTTGCAAAATACTGGTCAAAACGTTCCTTTGTCTCAATACTTATTGTCAGACCTCCGAGATCAGGAAACACTTTCTTGCTATTGTAGTAAATTAAAACTGCTTCTTCGATATGCCTTGGAATACGTGTATAACCCATCTCTTTCATTTTCGCGATGTTATTCACTGCAACTTCAACATTTTTTGTCAGAAGAAGCCCAGCAAGATAATATTCAAAAGCCTTCCAGTTATCAGGTTGTGCCTCGAGTAGAAGTGGCAGATTGTTCTGAGGTTCATTGAACTTTATGAAAAAATTGTTTTTGGGAAGTATCTTTAATTTCGCCCCCAGTTCAGGATGAGACCTGATAAGATCGGGATTGTCAGCCATCTCTTCAAATTTTTTTGCCCAATCCCTGTAATAAATGGTCCTTTTCAGGATATTGATATATTTCCTTGCCATCCTGTAATCCCCGTTGATAAGACTTGTTTTTGCAAGCAATTTGATATTTTGCGGACGATATCCGTAAACAACCATCTCTTCATAAGCCCAGCGATGGGCTTCATTTATTAATCCTATGGAATAATAAAAATAAGCCCCCCTGTTGAGGTGCTCATCACCCCAGGGTAAAATTAGTGAACCGGCTCCAAAATCCTGACTTCCAAAGAATAACCTGTCGCAAAGCTGGTCAGTTTCAGAAAGAGCTATATTGTAAAAATATTGTCCTATAAGATTTTTTGAAGGTTTCTTTTCCTGGAACCTGATCGCTTCATCCCATTTTTCCCCGAATATTAACCTCTCAAGTTCTACCACCCTTGCTGTCTGGGGATTATATATTTTAAATAATAAGAATATGGCAATAGCAAAAACAAGTATGATTGACATAAAGGAGTAAAACCTTTTATTAAGCCTGCTGTTTTTTCCCATGATAGCAACTCTGCATATTAAAGGATAAAAAACAATGTAACCGGTAAGTATGAAAAAAGTTGCTTTATAGGCAGCATTTTCTAACAATGGCAAAGGAAACAATATGATATGTTCAACTGGTTGGAGAAAGATAATTTTCCAGAAGATCAGGAATGAAACTGCAGCAATTGTCAGTAAAAGAGGAGTATAAACAAACTTCTGCTTCCCTTTTTCAAGAAAAAGGATATGAATAACATACATTCCTGTAAAGATCATGACGTATGCACCAGCCAGGTAATAAAACAAAGGAAATAGAATTAATACCAGGATGCGGTGATATTTTTTCCCGGACGATACTGAAAAGAGGTAATAGAACAGAATCAGCAGAAAACCAAGATTATACTCCATCATGTGATAATAATTCGCCTGCATGAGCAACATAAGGCAGGATGGAATCAGAAGAAAAAGCAATGAGAATGAAATGCCAGGAATTAATCGTTTGTTTATGATATAAAGTATAATCCCTGGTAAGGTAAGAATGACAGACAGTATAAGGGATCCTGAAAACTTACCAGCATAGAACTGTGTAAGGAACTTAGCTGCATACTCGAGCATACCTCCAGGTTTTAACAAGTAATGATGCAGATATTCTCCGGAAAAGATAAACAGTGATTGTGTTTCCTGAAAAGAGAGTATATAATTCCCGACAAGGCAAAAATATCCGAATGCTACAATAAGGAAAAGACCCAGTGAAACATAAACATCTGTGTCCAGTGCTGTTTTTGAATTATTCATCCTGATCATTCATGAATTGATCTTTCGTTTTCTTTAAGTCTGATATCTTTTTTCGTTTCAGCGCCTACCGGAATAGTTTCCAAAGGATTTCCGGGCTTGGCCTTTAGCGCCTCCTGTCTGGTTGCATTAACAAAATCCCTTGGTTTCAACTTTATTCTGCCATTTACTAATTCAGGTATATTAAAGGATTCCAGCATCCGGCTGTAGAGTGAAGGATCCTTCTGTGGCAGAACAAATTCTTTTCCCTGATTGCCAATAGAGTCAATATGAGCAAAATAGGGTCTGGCACTTCTGCCATCTAGTCTTTTACTGCTAAAAACCAGCCACTTGCCATTGGATGACCATGAGTGATAACTTTCCGTTTCACAACTGTTCAATTTCATTTTAGTACTCCCTCCGCTTTGAATGTTCATCAGGTATAAATCGGCCTCCCGGTGCCAGATTGGAAAGGTACCATAATCAGCAAGGGTAAAAATCAAATATTTTCCATCCGGGGAAATCCTTGGGAACGATGCACTTTTATTTATTTCTGATGCGTTGAAAACAATTTCAGTTTCACCGAATGACCTGGACTCAGGATCAAAGGATTTTCTTGCCAGGTCATAATGTGTATTCTTTATCTCTTCCAGGTCCGGACTGGAACCTGATTTATATTGAAGCGCCCTGCAGAAGTATAAATATTTGCCATCAGGCGACCATGAAGGAAAAGTTTGCAGGTATTTTGTGGTATCCCTGTCGGTAATGCTTATAATTTCATTGTTTTTCCTGTCGTATAGAATAAGTGAGGAAACAAGGTCATAAACCTCAATATTTTTTCCAGGCAGTGAATAAAAACTCTGCCTTACCTGATTGGACGAAAATGCCACATATCTTCCTTCAGGATGCCATGATGGATATGTAGCCCCGCCAGGCATTGCATCTATTTTCGGATCAGTTCTGGTTATCGTACCATTCTCAACAAAATATGTCCCCCCCAATGAACCCCTGATGTGAATTAGAAATCTGTCAGCATTATTCATGTTGAATGAGTGGCAATTGACACAATTTTTTTCTATAATCTGGTTTTCGATAAGCGATTCTTCCGAGAAGCTTTCAATTGATCTCTGAACGATTTTTATGTTTGACCAGCTATAGTAACCCGGATGAATCAACCGGTAGACCAGATAGGGATCAATTCTCTCCCTGGCAACAATCATAGAAAAGGGATTATACTCCTCAATAGCTCCGCCCCGCTTTTTTGAAGCATATATCCGGAATTCAATAGTGTCGCCCATACTCTCATTTACCAGTTTTCTCCACGATTTTTCAGGAAATCGGATTATACCATCTGACGATTTAATATCTATTTGATGCTTGTTTTTACCGGCAGTGGCTGTAATTTTAAAAAACTTTGCATCTTCTTTAATGATAAAATTCATCGGGGCAACATTCGGAGGGATAGTTACATCAGAATAATCCGGATCGATAACAGGCTTACGATCTATCTTTTGAATATTAACGTTGAGTTCTGTTTTGCAGCTGATGCAGAAAAGTATTCCAAATACTAAAACGAAGAGTCTATACAGTTTTTTTTTTGATTCCATTCAGGAATATTTATGGCTTAGGTTGCTTTGATGAACTCAAAATTGTTTACAGCGCTATATCTGCCTACTTTGCAATAAAGTTAGAGTTTTCTTTTAAATTTCCGAACAATTTCTTATCTTCTACCCTTATAATCTATTTATAACTTAGATTTTACTGTTATGAAACCCATATGATTGATCCAAATCACAAACACTGGTGAAGGTAATTTCCTTTCATGCTGTTACAACCCTTGCTGAAGCTGATCTTTTCAGAATAGCACTTAATGTTGCTGATAGTCTCAACCCATTAAGTAATGAAGAAATACAAAAGATAAAAGAAAAAGCACTTAAGGGGAATGCTCTCTTCAAATACGAAGGATCTTAGAGTATTCGTGTAATTCTTTTGATTTTTGATTGTAGCCTTTATTTA
>JBAWXY010000150.1:0-6058 GCA_037143835.1 Bacteroidota bacterium | reverse complement strand
ATGAACTGAAAAAGAACAATTTTACTTTTGAAATTAACTTTAAAAACACTGATAAGATTAATAAATTTTTCAGGACAGGATTATTATTAGCGGATAAAAGTTATCTCAAAGGGGCCATCACTCCCGACAGTGCAATCAGGATCGGAGGAAAAGCAAAATTGCTGACCATGAAAAATAATGTTGTCAAAGATTTTTCTCTGGATGCAAGTGTCTCAGGATCTGAATTATCAGTTGATATTAACAGTTCATCTCTTACAATTATGGGACAAGTTGAGCTTAAAGGTTTCTCTCTTGATCTTAAAACAAAACCCGATAATTTCATTTTTACTGTTGATTGGGATAACAAGGATAAAAACCTGAACCGGGGAAATTTAGTTGCAAGAGGCACAATTGCAAAAAATACCAGTGGAAAAGGAAATGCAATCCTGACAGTTGACATTGATTCCACTCATATTTATTCAAAAAATACCCTATGGAAGGTCAGTCACTCATCTATCCTGATCGATTCAAATGCAATAAGTATTAATGATCTTTATATCAGAAATAACGACCTTTATTACCTTGTTGATGGTTCTGTTTCAAAGGATCCGGCTGATACATTACATCTGGAATTTAAAGGAATTGATATTGCTCCTCTGAACTACCTGGGAAATCAGAAAAATTATAATGACCCAAGCAAGATTCCTTTCAATATAAAGGGTTTTTTAAATGGGAAGATCCTTCTGACAAATGTTTACAGTGACTTTTTACTCGAAAGTAATATAATTGTGAACAACTTTTCTATACTTGGAAATGAGTATGGCAATATTTCGATCGTCTCAGCCTGGGATAAAGCAAGAAAAGTTGCAAAGATTAATGCCGGGAATAATCTGGGTGGTGTAAAAATGTTTGATATTGCAGGAATTTATGATCCAGCAACATCAAAAATAAACCTCACAGCCAAAGCCACAAAATTACCGATAGCCTTTCTTAATCCTTTTCTTAAAGTATTTGCTTCGGACATTAGCGGATTAGCATCAGGTAAGGTGAATTTATCGGGAGAAACAAATAATCTTGTTCTTAAAGGAGCGATGATGGCCGAAAATGCCTCAATGAAGATCAATTATCTGCAGACAAAATACAAAATGAACGACACCATAAGGTTCGATAAGAACGGGTTTAAGTTCAATAATATCAGGCTCACTGACGAAAAAGGGAACATTGCAATTCTCTCCGGTTCAGTTAATCATAAGAACTTCCATAATTACATTGCCGATCTCATAATATATATGAATACAAACGAATTTCAGATATTAAATACACAACCTAAGGACAATGAATTATTTTATGGTTCCGTTCATGCATCTGGAGTTACAAAAATAAAAAGCGGACCGAATTCACTCTCATTCGATATTATAGCTAAAACAGGGAGAGATACTAAATTTTCTATTCCTTTAAATAGAGGTCTTTCTGTTTCGGAATATTCCTTCATCACCTTTATTGACTCCAGTTCCGGTAAAAAAGAGGAACCCGGTATCGATGGCATCAGGCCAACGCCTGCTCCTGCAAAACAGACCGGGATGGATCTGAACATCAATCTTGAAATAACACCGGATGCTGAGTTACAAATTATTTTCGATTCAAAGATAGGTGATGTAATGAAAGGTCACGGATCAAGTGAAAATCTGAATATAAATCTTAACAAAAAAGGTGATTTCAGGATATCAGGTGACTATGTTATTGAAGATGGGGAATACACTTTTACTCTCGGCAATATTTTAAATAAAACCTTCAGTGTAGAAAATGGAGGGAGAATAACATTCAATGGAGACCTCGACAATACAGAAATTGACATCAATGCCATCTACAGTTTGAAAACTTCACTATTTGCGATTCTTCCGGAAGAAAAATTCAATAAAAAAATAGATGTAGAGTGCCAGCTTAGTCTGACCGGGAAGCTGTTCAATCCGATAGTCGGTTTCAATATTTATCTGCCATATGCCGATGAAGAGACCAAAGCAATCCTGCGAAATGCTATTTCAACAGAGGAGGAATTAAACCGGCAGTTTTTTTCCCTGCTGATAATGAAAAGTTTTATATCATTGGGTCCGTCATCAAACTCAACAACCACAACCGGAACTTCAGCAATGGCGGTTACAACTACTGAAATGCTTTTTACCCAGCTTAGTAACATGTTATCACAGATCAGTAACGATTTTGACATCGGATTTGGTTACCGGCCGGGAAGTGGAAATAAAGATATTAATCCACAGGAGGTTCAGGTTGATTTTTCCACTCAGTTGCTGAATGATAAGGTAGTAATAAATAGTAATATTGATGTAAGGGGGGCTGGTAATACTCTCAATAATTCTAATCAAATTACCGGAGACTTTGATGTTGAATATAAAATCACAGAGAAGATAAGGTTCAAGGTCTTTAACAGGTATAACAATCCATATACCGGGAAGCTTGATCCCTACACTCAGGGTATCGGGATTCTCTTCAAACAGGATTTTAACAAATTTTCTGATTTATTCAGGAAAAAAGTCAAGGCTGATATGAAGAAGGAGAATGAAACAACGATAAAGGAAAAATAATTTTGCTATAATTCAGGATTTTTAATAATACTCATAGTTAATAAATTTTTTACCATTGTTATTAACCCGGCATAATAGAACTGGGTATCATTACGTTTTTTAATAACTTCGCACGTGAAAATAACCTTTAAATGATCTTTATTAAACAATTTAGAAATTAATTAACAAAAAGAAGAATATGGCATTTATACAGCTCATTTTGCAGGGTGGCTCTGTTCCTGTCGAAAAAGCAGGCGAGATGAAACTAACACTTCTTGACCTTGCTATTAAAGGAGGATGGGTAATGATACCTATTATACTTTTATCATTTGTGGCAGCCTATATCTTTATTGAAAGATATTATGTTATCAGAAAAGCCTCTAAAGAAGACATGAACTTTATGAACAGGATAAAAGACTATATTCATGATGGTAAGATAGATGCAGCCATGGCTTTAAGCAAATCGACCGACAGCCCTTCGGCACGAATGGTTGAAAAGGGAATCAGCAGATTAGGAAGACCTTTGCAGGATATCAATACTGCTATTGAGAATGTTGGAAAACTGGAAATATCGAAGCTTGAAAAGGGATTTCCCACACTTGCAACTATAACCGGAGCTGAACCCATGCTGGGATTCCTCGGTACAGTAATCGGGATGGTTCAGGCATTCTATGCCATGTCGCAGGCAGGAAATAATATTGAAGTGTCTCTGCTTTCTGATGGAATTTATACTGCACTGATCACTACTGTCGCCGGACTTATTGTTGGTATAATCGGCTATTTTGCATATAATACTCTGGTTGTCAGGGTCGAAAAGGTTGTATTTAATCTTGAAGCAACACTAACGGAATTTATGGATATTTTAAATGAACCGGTAAAAACTGCACATTAAAATGGCAATTTCTCAAAGAAACAAAATAAGTATCAATTTCAGTTCAGTAGGTATGACTGACGTTGTGTTCAATTTACTTATTTTCTTTATGCTAACATCTACACTCGTTCATCCTAATGCACTGAAACTGCTGCTGCCAAAAGGAAGTAACATAACATCGGCTAAACCATTGACTACTGTCTCTATAACCAGCGATCTTAATTATTATATTGAATTACAACAGGTTAAAATAGAAGACCTTGAAAGTATGCTGAAACAAAAACTGGGAGATAAGCCTGACACTTATATTTCACTTCATGCTGACAAAAGCGTTCCTTTTGAATCTGTTGTAAAAGTTCTTAATATTGCACAATCAAATAATTACAAACTGATAATTGCAACTTCACCCAAATAATGATCTTCACAAATTCCCTTCCGAAAGAGGGAAGGGGATTCTCGGTACTACGTTAATACACGTTGTGTTATTCGCTTTCCTTATTCTTGTTGGCTTTTCTGTACCTCCACCACCGGAAATGGAAGAAGGTATCCTTGTCAATTTCGGAACCGATGAGACCGGTCTGGGCATGATTGAACCTTCTCCTCCCGCTGTGCAGGAAGAGACCTCTCCTCCTCTACCTTCCGATGCAGCAATAAAAACTAAAGAAGAAGCTCTCCTGACTCAAAACACTGAAGAGGCACCAGAAGTCAAAAAAGTCGATAAATTGCTACTCGAGGCTGAAAGAATCCGGAAAGTACAGGAGGAGATTGAAAGAAAAAGAGTTGAAGCAGAGCAGCAACGGCTGTCAGATATTATGAACCGGACAAAAAATGCCCTGGCAAATTCAAAAAATGCAGGTACTAATTCTGCCGGAGAAGGTGTTGCAGGTGGACCGGGAAACCAGGGTGTAACATCCGGATCAGTTGATTCGAAAGTGCGTGGTGAAGGCAGCGGCCTTGGCGACAAGGGTATTTCATATGATCTTCAGGGCAGGGGTTTTCAGGCGCTTCCACCTCCCAAATATGATTATCAGGGTGAAGGAAGAGTTGTGGTTGAGGTAAGTGTCGACAGAGTGGGGAAAGTTATCCAGGCTGTTCCCGGCACTAAAGGATCAACAACACTTGATGAATATCTGCTCAAGGCTGCTAAAGATGCTGCTATGAAGGCCAGGTTTGAAACAAAACCTGATGCTCCTGCTATTCAGAAGGGCACAATTACCTATAATTTTATTCTTAAATAGGGTTCGGAATTTCAATTAATTAACCAGAAATATTCATGAAAAAAATTTTGATCATTGATGATAATAAGTTAATTCTTAAAACCTTAAAGGCGACACTCAGCAAGGCTGGATACGCAATTATTGAGGCAGAAGATGGTGAGGTGGGCTTACATCTTGCTCGTTCAGAACACCCTGATCTTGTAATTACTGATTATCAGATGCCGGGAATAGATGGACTGGAAGTGCTTTCGGAAATCCGCAAACTGAAGATCAACCTGCCGGTGATCCTGCTTACCGGATTCGGCGATATTGTGCTTACTATCAAATCCATTCAGCTTGGTGCATTCGACTATCTGGAAAAACCCTTTAGCCCTGAACAGCTATTATCCATTATTCAACTTGCGCTTAATTCCGTAAAAAGAAGCAATAGCCTGAAAGAGGTTTTCCGCAAGGATATCTCCAGCGAGAGCATGCTCGAAGATAATTTACTGGTAGGCAAAACGCCCCAGATGAAAGAAATCTTCAAAAACATTGGACTTATCTCAATGAACAAGGTGAATGTGCTGATTCAAGGCGATACCGGCACCGGCAAGGAACTCATTGCCAGGCTCATTCATTTCTCGGGAATTACGCACGATAAACCATTGGTGGTCGTAAACTGCAGTGCACTTACAGAAACACTGCTCGAGAGCGAACTTTTCGGACATGTTAAGGGCTCCTTTACTGATTCTATACGCGATAAAAAAGGCAAGTTTGAACTTGCCGGAGAAGGTACAATTTTTCTCGATGAAATTTCTGAAATATCGCTCAACACCCAGGTGAAACTACTGCGCGTTATCCAGGAACTGGAATTTGAAAAAGTAGGTGGAGAAACTGTCATTCCGATGAAAGCCCGGATTATAGCTGCAACCAACCGTACCCTGGAAAAACTGATAGAACAGGGAAAATTCAGGGAAGATCTCTATTACCGGCTCAAAGTATTTACAATCAGCCTACCGTCTTTGCGCGAGCGCAAGGAAGACATTCGCGACCTTGTAATCCATTTTTTGTATAAACTTAACAAACGGTTTAATAAAAACGTGACTAAGATTGGCGATGACGTTATCGAAATGTTTCAGAAGCATGAGTGGTATGGTAATGTGCGCGAACTCGAAAACACAATCCTGCAAGCCATTATTATGTCCAAAAACGATGTACTGGAGAAAGAAAATATCACCCTTAATGCCCGTCTGCATAAAAATGCCGCAAACGAGCTGCAAGTACATCAATACCGGTCGCTGGCAGACCTGGAGAAATACCACATCAAGCGCATACTTGATGAAGTAAAATGGAACAAACTGGAAGCTTCACGGGCTCTTGACATTTCCCGGCCTACCCTTAATGCCAAGATCGAAAAATACAATCTTGTCCGGTAA
>JBAWXY010000149.1:0-6141 GCA_037143835.1 Bacteroidota bacterium | reverse complement strand
AATTGGATTTGTAATTATTTGCTATCGGACTTGAGAAATATCAATTTTTCTCTTGTTGGTTTTGATTATGGAACTTGGTAAAGGACCATGCAAAACCGGAAGTGATTGACCAAGAGGATAAAACTTTCAAATATACTCCTCGTGATTGCAATAAAGGAGAAATGGGTTATTACCAATAAAAAATGATTGGTCACTATAAACCGGTACAGAGTTCTGACCATCAACGGAATTTGCAACTTAACCCCGGTTACCACTAAACATGGTCTGGTTTTTTGTTTTAACCAATTTCACTAAGTGATTTTAACAGAACATCCATCTCATGTACATCATAGATGGAGTTGCTTAATTCGTATATTTCACGAAGAACGTTAGATTCTGTGGACTTCCCTTTCAGAGCTTTGAAAGAAGATTCATTATCATCAATGTAGTCATTTACCTGCTCACCATAGTAACCCTCGTTATAGAAATGAAGAAGATCTTGTTTTAATGAAACTTGTGTTTTCATGATATTTTAATTAATTCTTTCATCCTTCCTGAGCTGTTCTAATAACTGCTGGTTTGTCACTTTCCATTTAAGTAAAGCGTCAGTAGACATTGTATGTGGAATTTGAAATTCCAGATGGTTATGTACTACAGTAACGGTCTTGTCACATACTACGGTAACGGTAATTTGACCGCACCTGGTGTCGAATGTTTCCTTGTTCATTATTGTATGATGGTATTCGTATTTGCGTTTCATGGTTGTACGGTTTTTAATCATCAAGTATTTTGTTGGTGGAAGCTCTATTTTCCTGCTTCAGGGTCATAATCCAAGTCTGTCAAACTCTAAAAATGTTTGTGTTTTCCCTTCACCTGAAGTTTCAATTTTCCACAGTCCAATACCTTTCACATAATAGTCAGTTCTTTTGAGGTATCGCATTGCTTTTAAAAAGGTCCAAGATGCTCTATTTGTTTCTCAAGGTTAATTTACAGATAATACAATTTTATATCTGCTTTTCATGCTGTATAATTTCACAACGACGTTTGTAAACTGCCCAGTCAATTACCTTAGAACCTGTAACTGGTCTGTATTATATAAATTCACTAATTACGTTCAAAAGCGTCTTTTTATCAAACGGTTTAGAGATAAACCCTGTACATCCACATTCAATTGCCCTGTACCTGTCATCAGCATAAGCGGTCTGGGCAATTATGGGAATATCAGGCCTGGATTCCCGTATCAGCTTAATTGCTGTATATCCATCCATAATGGGCATCTTTATATCAATTAATACCAGATCGATAGATTGATCGGAAAGACATTTTTCCACTGCTTCCTTCCCGTTAGATGCTCTGATTACATATGCATTTGCTCCGAAAAGAAAATAACCAATCAGTTTGAAGTTACTGTCAATATCTTCAGCAACAAGAATTTTCTTTTTTTCAGGGAAAACGAAACCGGTCTCCTTCTTCGGTGACGGAGTTGTTATTACCGTATCGGCAGGTTTTTCAAACGGAAGTGTAAAATAAAAAGTTGAACCCACTCCAGGTGTTGAAGACAACCTGATTTCACCTCCCAGGCGCTCAACATGAGCCTTGCAGATAGCAAGGCCAAGTCCGGTACCTTCATATAGCTTTGAAACAGTATTATCGACCTGGTAAAAGCGGTCAAAGATTCTCTGGTGATACTCCTCAGGTATCCCTAAACCCGTATCTGAAACAAAAAACTCAAGTAGCTTATCTTTAACTGCATAACCAAATTTAATTTGCCCTTGTTGCGTAAACTTAAGCGCATTATTCAGCAGGTTGGAAATAATCTGAATCAGTTTGGTACTGTCAGTCAGAATTATTGACTCCTCATCAGGCAAACCTGGTTCTGATACCATGGTAATTTTCTTTTCATTTGCCTTTGGAATAAATTGTTCATACAAAGACCTGATTATGGAATTTAAAATAATTCCGTTCCTGGTAATTTTAACTATATTGGCCTCAATATTCGAAATATCAATTATGTCGGTAATTATAGAAAGAAGGTGATTGCTGCTCTTCATTATCATATCAATGTAGGAATGGCGCGTTGAGCTGTCAATATCCGGTTCACTCAGCAAGTTAGAGAAACCTATTATGGTGTTCATGGGAGTTCTTATTTCATGTGAAATGTTATGCAGAAATGCTGTTTTGAGTTTGTCACTTTCTTCCGCTTTTTCTTTTGCCCTGATCAATTCTTCCTCATTCTCTTTCCTGTCGGTTATATCCTGGAATATTTCAAACATAGCCTTTTTACCCTTGTACATCATGCCGGTGTGACTAATTTCAAAAAATCTGTTATCGAGAACCCCAGCAGATTCATAAGCATCTGTTTCTCCGATCGTTATACCGCAAATTAGCGGGCAATCAGTACATTGTATCTTATCATCCCGGTAAAGCTCCCAGCATTTTTTCCCTATAGCTTCTTTTCCAAAAAGCCGTTCAAAATTATCACTTTGAAATAATACTGTACCATCCTCATCAACTATTCCCATGCCAAATGGAATTGTTTTAAGCAATGACTCACTGAAGGTATAACTTTGCTTAAGTTCTTCTTCTTCCCGTTTTCTTTCAGTTATATCGTGGCCAATCCCAACAAGCCCGGTAATTTTTCCATCTTTATCCCGCAGAGGGATCTTTGCAGTCAATAACCATCGCCTTGCCCCATTGCTGTTTACAAAATCTTCTTCACGCCCGATTATAGCCTTTCCGGAGTTGATCACCTCCATATCATCAGCATAACCGCGCTGACCTGTCTGACCGGGAAACAGTTCAAGGTCTGTCTTCCCAAGAACCTCTTCTTCCCTTTCATATCCTATATTTTTCACATCTGAAACGTTGGCTATAACTTTCCTGCAATCAATATCCTTGACATATATCATATCCAGAAGGTTATCTATAAGGGTTCGCAGCATTCTGCGTTCTTGAATAATTGTCTCTTCAGAACGTTTGCGGTCGGTGATATCGTAATTTGTACCGATCAGGTTAATGGCCTGGCCTGAGGCATCTCTCTGCACAGTGGCAAGAGCACGGATGCTATGGATCGTACCGTCGAACCAGACAACCCGAAACTCGGTGTCGAAGTCTTTTTCTCCCCGCATCGCTATCTGAAGTTCTTCCTCACTTTTCTTCAGGTCCTCAGGATGAACCCCCGCGAGCCAGGCTTCATAATTTCCGCTGAACTTATCAGGTTTGATACCGTAAAGATTAAACATCTGGTCATCCCAGATCAGAATATTATTGACGACATCTAATTCCCAAATGCCTACACCGCCTGCACGACATGCAAGCGACAGACGTTCGGTGATCTTTCGCTGCTCTGTCTCAGCCCGCTTGCGCTCTTCAAGCCGTTCGTTTTCCAGGAGAACCCTATTTTCTGATTTCTTAAGCCTGATCATCGAAGAAACTTGGGCAGTCAGCTCGGCTTCATCGATGGGTTTTGACAGGAATGCTTCTACACCCGTTTCCAGCGCTTTGGTGCGGGTTTTGCTATCGGTTTTGGTTGCGGTGATCATGATTACCGGAATCCGCTTTAGAAAATTGTCCTCTTTCAGTCTTTTGCAGGTTTCAATGCCGCCCATGATGGGCATAACAAGATCGAGGAGGATCACATCGGGGCTTTCGGTGAGGGCCTTCTCAATGCCCTCCCTGCCTGACACCGCAGTAATAATACGGGCGTCCGGAAATGAGCTGGATAATAGCGCAGTCAGAACCACCAGATTGTTCTGCTTATCATCGATGGCTAAGATTTTTATCATCTTTTAACCATGTATTGAGTAAGTAGTTCAAGTTGATGGGTTTTAATTTTTGAATCAGATTGAATTGCTCTTTGATATTTTCGGATTTTTGCAATTTCCTTTAATTCAATCACAGTAATATCTTTGGGCAGTCTTTTCATGATATTGTGATAAGCCCCGATAAAAAGAATTCCTGTTTCGTTCTGGCCCAGCGTTTCAGCTATCCTGCCGGCAATAAATTTATCTCTCCTTATTAAAAATATGGGTTTTGAAATTTTATACCTGAACAGTAGAAAGAGTTTTTTAATATTGGTTTTTGATTTTAAGATAGATTGAAGTCCATCGTATTCATCTTTGACCATTTTAAAATCTTCAGTCTTGATAAGTATTGCGCCCCGGTCGATAAGTTTTGAAACTATTTCAGAATTTTTGCTTCCTGATTTGATGCCTTCGCCAATGATTTTCATTGCTATTTCCCCGTCAACAAACATTCCATCCTGATATATTTTTATCCCCTTAATATATATATCAATGTTTTCAAAATAGGATTCAATTGCATCCCAGTAGCCATTTACAGTATCAGTGTGCTTTTGCCATTTATTTTCTCCGAGTTCGGAAACACTTTTGTTCTTAAGTTCTTTCCCCAGAGAGCCCATGTCGGCGCTTGAATGAATTATGGGAACATATATCAGTGTCCTCATTGGGAAAGACTTTTGGCCTTGATTATCAATTCTGCTGTTTTTTTATGCAAATACGCAATCATGCGGCAATATTTGCAATCTTGTTTTTGGTCAGAGTACTGAGGGCAATCAATAAGGCAAGCTACCTTATCCGATAATTCTTCGGCATATTTTGCTTTGATGCCAACTGATGCTCCATGATTGATTTTTTGTTTTATTACATTCATGGCTGTAAAACTATCCTGATGGATGTTACACTGAATCGTTGAAGTATCCTTTTGATTGTACATATGATTTTTATTAGTTGTAAATATTGCTCTTTACATCAGATCGCCCAAAGGACCGAGATTTATGTTTAGATCCCTATCAGTAAGGTTAAAATGCTTTTTCAACTCTTCCATTTTCAGCTCAAGCTTCATGAGTGTTTCACCGAGCCGTTCAATCTCTTCTTCAGTCAATGAACCACCATCGACTCTTCGCATGGCCTGTTTTTCAACCAATTTTCTGATGAGTTCAACCAGTGTCAGAACCAGCTTTGCCAGCCCCGAATCAGCATTGTCTGGGGTGAGTTTTAGCCTGGAATCTTCATTGCTTGTTAGTTTCCCGATCTCCTCCGAAAGTTCATCGAGCGATCCGGTATTAAATAGTATTTTATCTTCACTCATCGTGCTGATTATTTTATGGTGATTTCAACAAAATTATACGGAGGCCAAGGCCCGGTCAGGACAAAGTTTAGCCCGGGATATTGGTTTTGTAAATCTCCAACCGACTGAATCAATTCGCCTTTCCGCTCCTTATCAAGTAAGAAAACGGCATCAACTATTATTGATGCCGTTGCCATTTTTTTGAATTTACTGACCGCGTTCAATCGGGCAAGGTATCCTGTGATCTCTGCAATGACCGAATCAATATAGGTTAACAGCAATTCCTCAAGCCTGTGTTCTTTAAGTTTTTTATTCACATAATCCCTGTACACTGAATTTTTGATTTCAGGGTCAGGTTTGTCGGGTGTTTTGGTATCGGCCTCTGATTTTGCCCTCAGTTCTGCCTTTAATTTTTCGGAATCACAAAAGATCTTCAGCCCGAATTCACACTTGTTGTCAACTTTCAGAAGGTTTTGCTGAATGTCATGATAGTTTCTTTCGAGCATTTTAATAATCGCATCGGTTGATTCCAACACGGAACCAAATCGCATTGGAAGAAGTGTAAATTGTTTCGCCAGGGTTTCGATCACCCCGGCATATTCAATGGCATTGGATCTATCTGCAATTAAATTGACTCTTTTAATGTCGCAAACTACTGCTGAAATTTCATCCAGGGAAACGGCATATAAGTCCACCCCTGAAATTCCCTTCATGGTAATCAACAGCGTATTTAACTTTTCATGATTATTTTTTACAGATAATATGGAATAAATCATCATATCCATGGGTATGCAATTAATAAATTATTTACTCTTCCGCTACTGACTTTCCGGATCTTAATTGCTCCATGGTTTCAACCGAGCTTAACATTAACTTTACGCCCACATATACCAGGTCGACATCTGCTACTGAAATTACAATATCGCCGGTGAGGATGACCCCTTTGTTCAATACTCTGTCGAGCAATTCAAGTATGGTGACGTCTTTAGAGCGGTCAATTACATTATCGTGCATTACTGTTTTTCTTTAATGGAGATAAAACTAAATGGCGGCCAGGGCCCGGTTGCTTCAATA
>JBAWXY010000148.1:0-6275 GCA_037143835.1 Bacteroidota bacterium | reverse complement strand
AAAAGTTATCTTTGTATCTTGCACAAAAAGGTGCTGCATAGCTAATTTATGGGGAACAAGGATATATTTGATGATGAAGATAAAAATCGTATTCAGGCTGAATATGATACTCTTGTAAATAATCTTCTCAGGTGTAACAAACCCGGAGACAGGGAGCTGATAGACAAGGCATTTAAAATTGCGAACGAAGCTCACTGGAATTTGCGGAGAAAATCGGGTGAGCCATATATTATTCACCCTATTTCTGTTGCAAAAATAGTAAACCAGGAGATCGGTCTCGGCGCCAGGTCTATTGCCGTCGCACTTCTTCACGATGTTGTTGAAGATACTGAATATTCGCTGGAAGATGTTAAAAGGGATTTTGATCCAAAGATAGCTTCGCTTATTGATGGACTGACAAAAATATCAGGCACATATAACAAGGAAAACTCATCTTCTCTCCAGGCTGAAAACTTCAGGAAGATGCTTCTCACCCTTTCAGACGATCTGAGGGTCATCCTCATCAAAATTGCAGACCGGCTGCATAACATGAGAACGCTCGATTCGATGCCTGAGCATAAAAAGATGAAAGTGGCAGGAGAGACAATTTTCCTGTATGCTCCTCTTGCTCACAGGCTTGGATTGTATGCTATTAAAAGTGAATTAGAGGATCTGAGCTTCAAATTCCGGCAACCACAAATATATGACGAAATTACTACCAAGCTAAAGCATAGCGAAAAGAAGTATGTTTCTCTCATAAAAAAGTTCTCTCTGCCTTTAATTGAAAAACTCACAGAGGCCGGGTTGAAGTTTGACATCAGCGGAAGGCCGAAATCTATTTTTTCCATCTGGAAGAAGATGCAGGCAAAAAATGTTCCTTTTGAAGAGATTTATGATGTTCTTGCTGTAAGGATTGTATTTGAACCGGTAGCCGGAGTTCCTGAAAAAACCCAATGCTGGAATATTTATTCTATTATAACTGACTCATATAACCCCAAACCTGACAGGATTCGCGACTGGGTTAGCCGGCCAAAGCCAAATGGTTACGAAGCATTACATGTGACTGTGATGGGCCCTGAAGGTCAATGGGTTGAGGTACAGATAAGAAGTACGCGGATGGACGAGATAGCTGAAAGGGGTTATGCAGCACACTGGAAATACAAAGGAGATGAATCGCAGGAGAGTGAACTCGACAAATGGATAAAAAAGATCCGTCTGATGCTGGAGAACCCAAATGAGGATCCGATTGAGTTTCTGGATGAGTTTAAAATGAACCTTTTCTCTTCAGAAATAATGGTCTTTACACCAAAAGGATTTCTTATCAGCCTACCCAAAGGCGCTTCAGTTCTCGATTTTGCTTATGAAATACATACTGAAGTAGGAAATAACGCTATTGGTGCAAAGATAAATTATAAGCTCAATCCCATAAACTCAATTCTGATGAGCGGGGACCAGGTGGAAATAATAACTTCCGATATAGCAAAACCCGAAAGGGAATGGCTCTCTTTTGTCAGAACATCAAAAGCCAAGGAAGCAATAAAAAATGCATTAAAGAATGAGTCGAAAGACAGCATTCAGAAGGGGATGGAAATTCTTGATTATAAACTAAAGGAGCTGGGGTTCACAACGAATACCGAAATTCTTAAAAAGCTTCTTCTCTCCTATGATGTATTGAATAAAGACGACCTTTATTCGGGAATCGGGCTTGGCAGGGTAAACCTTGATGAGCTGAAAAAAATACTAAAAAAGAGCCCCTCCAAAAATATCATCAAATACTGGGAGTTAAAACTGATAGGATCAAAAAAAGAAAAGAAAGATGTTGAGGTTACACAGGAAAAGATTGATAATAGTGTCCCATTCCTTCTCAGGGAGAATGTTGATAATGCCGAACAATCGTATGAAATAGCAAAATGCTGTAACCCAATTCCAGGTGATGAGGTGACAGGCTACCATTCACCGGAAGGTGCCATTGTAATTCATAAACCCAAATGTCCGGTTGCCATCAGGATCATGTCGAACGAAGGCAATCGCATTATCGCTGTGAAATGGGCTATCCATAAGCTGGTTTCTTTCCTGGCAAGAATAAGCATGATTGGGATTGACAGGATCGGACTCGTAAATGATATTTCAAATATTATCTCATCCGAACTAAAGGTCAATATGACCAACATTAACATTTCTGTTAAGAATAGTATTTTTGAAGGGACAATCGATCTGTATGTTCACCATACAAAAGACCTGAACAATCTGATTTTGAAAATTTCAAATATTAATGGTATTGAAAATGTCAAAAGGGTTGAAGACTTCTCAAAATAATTTTTCGGTCAACTCCATCCCCAATATCCGGGAAAAAATGTATACTTTTGTTATTATTTTAAATTAGATCAGATATGCTTAGTGACGATACCAAATTAACAGTAAAGAAGATCTTCACTGAATATCTCGAGAAAAAAGGACACCGGAAGACTCCTGAAAGGTATGCAATCCTTGATGAGATATATTCACGATCAGGTCATTTCGATATTGAGTCGCTTTATATATTCATGAAGAATAAAAACTACAGGGTAAGCAGGGCGACATTATATAATACAATTGATTTATTACTTGACTGCAGTCTGGTTATTAAGCATCAGTTCGGGAAGAACATTGCCCAGTTTGAAAGAGCATACCAATGTGGACAGCACGACCATCTTATTGATATTGAAACCGGTAAAGTTATTGAATTCTGCGACCCGAGAATCCACGAGATTATTAATACTGCCAGTGAATTACATAACTTCAGTCCGATGTACCATTCACTCTATATCTACGGATCATTAAAAGCCAACAAAAAATAGGCCACCGGCTATTTATTTCTTACCTTAGTGCGTAATTTTTAAATAGCTGATAATTATCTAATATGAACATTGACATACTGTTAGGTCTTCAGTGGGGTGACGAGGGAAAGGGGAAAATTGTTGATGCATTAAGTCCGGTCTACGATATTATAGCCCGTTTTCAGGGAGGGCCAAATGCCGGACATTCTCTCGAGTTTAACAATGTTAAACACGTGCTGCACCTTATCCCTTCAGGTATATTTCATCATGATAAGTTAAATATAATAGGAAATGGTGTCGTAATTGATCCCGCTGTATTTAAGAAAGAGATCGAAGAGCTGGGGCCTCCTGTAAGTGAACTTACAAAACGACTTATTATCTCCACCAGGGCAAATCTTATTCTGCCAAGTCACAGGATACTCGATGCTGCTTATGAGCTTCATAAGGGCAATACCAAAATCGGATCAACTCTTAAAGGTATCGGTCCGGCATATACCGATAAAGCAGGTCGTAACGGCCTCAGAATCGGGGATATTCTCCGAAAAGATTTCAGGGAGCTATATAATGATCATCTGAATAGCCATCTGACCATCCTTAAAAACTACGATTTCAAGTTCGATCTGCAAGAGTATGAAAAAGGCTGGTTTGAAGGAATTGAGACGTTGAAAAAATTCCGGATGGTAAATACCGAGTACCTGGTCAATGAACTTGCCGGAAAAGGGAAAAGAGTACTTGCTGAAGGTGCACAGGGTACCATGCTCGATGTGGATTTTGGTTCATATCCTTTTGTTACCTCTTCAAATACGATTAGTGCCGGCGCATGCACCGGTTTAGGTATTTCACCAAAACTAATCGGAGATATTTTCGGGATTTTCAAGGCATATTGCACCAGGGTCGGAAGTGGGCCGTTTCCTACTGAACTGTACGATGAAACAGGTACCACGTTAAGAAATGTCGGCCGGGAGTTTGGATCTACTACCGGCAGACCACGTCGCTGCGGATGGCTTGATCTGCCTGCGCTGAAGTATTCCATTATGATAAATGGGGTTACAAAACTTTTCATGACCAAACCTGATGTAATGTCGGGGTTCAGAACCGTAAAAATATGTACTTCATATAAAGTTGACGGAAAAGAATGCCTGGAGATACCATTCAGTAACGATTCTGTTATTGAACCTGTTTACACAGAAATGACAGGCTGGGAAGAAGATATTTCAGAAATAAGGGAATTCAATAAATTGCCGGAAGCTCTGAAAAAATATATAGAATTTATTGAAAAACAGACCAGCGTGCCGATCACATTAGTTTCTGTTGGACCTGACCGCGAAGAGACAATATTCAGGAATTAATATTACTAACAATCATAAAAACTGAATAAATGAAATCGTTAATACAATTCTTCGAAGAAAGCGTTGAAAAGTTCAGCAATAATGTTTATCTGTGGGAGAAACCTAACGATAAATATGAAGGTACAACCTATGGCGAAACGAGAAAGCAGGTTTACGAATTTGCCGCAGGTCTTATAAAACTGGGAATAAAAAAAGGAGACAGATTAAGCCTTGTTTCTGAAGGCAGGAACAGCTGGGTTATAGGAGAACTGGGAATTCTGTACACCGGTGCAATGAATGTCCCTTTATCGGTAAAACTGAACCCCGAAGAAATAAAATTCAGGATTAACCATTCAGGATCAAGAATGATTCTGGTTTCTTCAATTCAGGCTCAGAAATTAAAAGAAGTTATTAGAGAATGTCCTACAATAGAAAAAATAATTCATTTCGATACTCAGGAGGAATATGCCAATAATGAGATCCATTTTAATGAGGTGAGAAAGATCGGCAGAGAATGGTTAGAATTGCCTGATAATATGACAAAATTTAAAAAATTGTTCAAGAGCCTCACTCCGTCAGATTTTGCAAATATCTGCTATACGTCAGGTACAACAGCCGATCCAAAGGGAATTATCCTTACTCACGGGAACTATGTTACTAACGTATACCAGGCTTATAGTCTGATAGATATTCCTTCATTCTATAAAACACTCTTGATCCTTCCATGGGATCACTCTTTCGGCCATACTTGCGGAATATTTGCATTCATGGGGAAAGGAGCAAGTATCGCCTCGGTAAAATCAGGAAAAACACCCATGGAGACTCTCAGAAACCTTCCGGCATGTCTGAAAGAAATAAAGCCAAATCTTCTCATGAGCGTCCCTGCCATCGCAAAAAATTTCAGAAAGAATATTGAGAAAGGAATAAAAGAGAAAGGGAAGACGATTGAAATGCTTTTTAATCATGCACTTAAGATCTCCTATTCATATAACAAAGAGGGATGGAATAAAGGAAGAGGTTTACAGAGACTTAAAAAGCCACTTCTGGATCTTTATGACAAGATACTATTCAGTAAAATACGTGAAGGCTACGGCGGAGAGCTCGACTATTTCGTTGGCGGCGGTGCCCTTCTTGACATTGAACTGCAGAGGTTTTTCTATGCCCTGGGAATTCCTATGTATCAGGGATATGGATTAAGTGAAGCTTCTCCCGTTATTTCATCCAATTCCACAAGCAGACATAAACTTGGATCTTCCGGAATGCTTGTCAATAATATGGACCTTAAGATATGCGATGATGATGGCAATGAAGTGCCAATTGGACAAAAAGGTGAAATAGTCATCAGAGGAGAAAATGTGATGCATGGCTACTGGAAAAATGAATCTGCCACAAAAGAAACCATAAGAGATGGATGGTTATATACAGGCGATATGGGATATATAACAGAAGATGGATTCCTTTTTGTGCTTGGCCGTTTTAAAAGTCTTCTGATTGCCGATGATGGTGAAAAATTCAGCCCGGAGGGTATCGAAGAAGCCATTTCCGAACAATCAAAATACATTGATCAATGCATGCTTTACAATAACCAGAAACCTTATACGGTCGCCCTTGTTGTGCCGAACCAGCATGCACTCAAATTATATCTCGAAGAAAAGGATCTGACTGCTGACTCGGACGAAGGAAAACGCTCTGTTATCACATTGATCGAAAGTGAGGTTAATGAATATCGTATAAATGGCAAATTCGGCAATATGTTTCCTCAGAGATGGCTTCCTGTTGCCATTGGTATTCTGGAGGAAAGCTTTACTGAAGATAACGGCCTTATGAACTCAACAATGAAAATTGTAAGAGGAAAAATAATGGACAAGTACCAGAATCTTATCGACTACCTGTATACTCCTGATGCCAAAGATGTTACTAATGAAAGAAATATCGAAGAGGTCGAAAAAATGAAGCTCGGCTGATTTTTTGTAAGATATTATAATTCATTAATTTTTACGTAAATATATGAGTATCGGCTTATATAAATAAAACCAGAAATTCTCAGCTAATGATAATTATTGAGGAATGTAATAAAAATACTGATTTTGGACTAAAGTCCGCAAACGTCTCATTATCAATAACCCCGGACTTAAGTCCGGGGTTATTAAAC
>JBAWXY010000147.1:0-6536 GCA_037143835.1 Bacteroidota bacterium | reverse complement strand
CCCTCCTTCAAAAGGAGGGGAGAATGTATGTTATTAACATATTAATTTCATTTCAATCAAACTTACGAAATTCAACCACCCCGGCCTGACGCTTCGGTCAGGCCACCCCTCCTTCAAAAGGAGGGGAGAATGTATGTTATTAACATATTAATTTCATTTCAGTCAAACTTACGAAATTTAACCAACCCGGCCTCACTTACGCTCGGCCACCCCTCCTTCAAAAGGAGGGGAAACTTAAGTTTAATACTACTTTATCATACTCCCATTACTGACTTTATCGGTAGGAGTAACCATCACTAGTTTTCCGTCTTTATCCTCTGCCATAAGGATCATACCTTTCGACTCTATTCCTTTAATCTTACGGGGTTCAAGATTTGCTACAATTGATATCTGTTTACCGATAATAGCTTCCGGTTCATAGTACTCTGCAATACCTGATACTATTGTACGGATATCAAGGCCTGTGTCAATTTTGAGTTTAAGTAACCTGGTAGTCTTCGGAACTTTTTCGGCTTCGAGAATCGTTGCCGTTCTGATATCTATTTTTGTGAAATCATCAAAAGTTATGACATCTTTTCCGGGAGCTGTTTTTAATTCTTCTGCTTCATTTGCTTTTTTTGTTGCCAGAAGCTTATCTATCTGCTTAGTGATATCTTCATCTTCAATTTTTTCAAAGAGTAATCCTGGTTTATTGATAACGTGACCTGTAATCAGGAGGTCAGTTTTACCCGCTTCGCTCCATTTCAACTCATTGAAATTGAGCCAGCCACGTAATTTCTCCATCGAGAAAGGCAAAAAAGGTTCACACACAATTGTCAGGTTTGCAGTTATCTGCAACGCAATGTTCATTATTGTCTTAACCCTTTCAGGATCAGTCTTTATGACCTTCCATGGTTCAGTATCAGCAAGGTATTTATTGCCAAGTCTTGCAAGATTCATTGCCTCTTTCAGTGCTTCACGGAACCTGAATGCCTCCAGACTGGATTCCACATTTCCCCTGATCAGGGCAATTTCTTTCAAAACCGCATCATCATTTGAATCTGTTTTTCCTCTTGCGGGTACTTTCCCGTCATAATAATTATTGGTAAGCACAAGAGCCCGGTTGACAAAGTTCCCGAGAATTGCAACCAGTTCGTTGTTGTTGCGTGCCTGAAAATCTTTCCAGGTGAAATCATTATCTTTTGTTTCGGGTGCGCTGGCACAAAGGGCATATCTGAGAACATCCTGTTTCCCGGGAAAATCTTCAAGGTATTCGTGAAGCCATACAGCCCAGTTTCTTGATGTTGATATCTTGTCGTTTTCGAGATTCAGAAATTCATTGGCAGGAACATTTTCAGGAAGGATGAAGGTTCCTTCAGCTTTAAGCATGGCAGGGAATATAATACAATGGAATACAATATTATCTTTCCCTATGAAGTGAACCATCTTCGTCTCTTTATTCTTCCAGTATTTTTCCCAGTCGGGAGTAAGTTCTTTTGTAGCAGAGATATAACCTATAGGGGCATCGAACCACACATAGAGAACTTTACCTTTTGCACCCTCAACAGGTACCGGCACTCCCCAGTCGAGATCACGGCTGACAGCCCTGGGCTGCAAACCCTGATCGAGCCACGATTTACACTGTCCGTAAACATTAACTTTCCATTCCTTATGATCTTCGAGAATCCATTTTTTAAGCCATGGTTCATATTTGTCGAGTGGCAGATACCAATGCAAAGTTTCGCGTAACACCGGTTTATTGCCGCTGATAGTTGAGTGCGGATTGATAAGTTCATTGGGACTTAGCGATGTTCCGCATTTTTCACACTGGTCGCCATAGGCATTCTCATTTCCGCAATGAGGGCATATCCCCATAATATACCTGTCGGCAAGAAAGCAGCCTGCCTCTTCATCAAAATACTGTTCAGAAGATTTTTCAATGAATTCACCTTTATTATAAAGTGTCCTGAAAAAATCGGATGCAGTTTCGTAATGTACTTTATTTGATGTCCGTGAAAAGATGTCGAAAGCAATTCCAAAATCCTCAAATGCCTTTTTATTTATCGTGTGATATCTGTCAACAATCTCCTGCGGGCTTACACCTTCTTTGCGGGCTTTCAGAGTAATCGGAACACCATGTTCGTCGGATCCGCATACTGATATCACGTCCACTCCCTTCATTCTCAAGTACCTGGTATAAATATCGGAAGGTATATAAACTCCTGCAAGATGGCCGATATGTATCGGGCCGTTAGCATAGGGAAGTGCTGAAGTGACAAGATATCTTTTAAAATTCTTCATGATATTGAAAATGAATAATAAGCAATTTTAGTACTGCACAAATATAATAATTTGTAACTTCAGGCACTCCAAACTTTAACTCACTTTAAGTACTTATTTTTATGTCTGCAAATAAAATACAACCTGAATATCTTAAACCCGGAGATGAGGTGGCAATAATATCTCCTTCATTTTGCATTGAAGAAAAGAAACTGGTTGATGCTGTTACTTTTCTTGAAAAATGGGGATTGAGAGTACGTGTCGGCAAAAATGCCATGAAATGTAACGGCCCTTTTGCCGGAAATGATGAAGATCGCTTATCCGATCTTCAGGAGATGACTAATGACCCTGAAATTAAGGCTGTTATCTGCTCAAGAGGGGGCTATGGCGTTTCAAAAATTATAAGCAAAGTTGATTTCTCTGCCTTGATGGAAAACCCAAAATGGTACGTTGGATTCAGCGATATAACCGTTTTACACATGTGGTTAAGTGAAGTTTGCGGAATTATGTCGGTGCATGGTGACATGCCGCTTAACTTTTTTAATCCTGAAAAGGCACGGAGTACTTTCAGATCACTGCAGAAGGCATTATTCGGTGATATTCAGCCAATTGAATGGAAAGGCACCTTTTTTAAGGGTCTGAATGTGGCCGGTGAAATGACAGGAGGAAATCTTTCTCTTATCTATAGTCTGACAGGAACACCGGCAGAGCCGGTAACAAAGGGAAAGATATTGTTTATTGAGGAGGTGGGAGAGTATTACTATCACATCGACAGGATGATGACCTCGCTTAAGCTTGCAGGGAAACTGGAAGGATTATCTGCACTGGTGGTTGGTGGGATGAATAAGATTGAGGAGGCAAAGATTCACTGGGGGAGGAGTATTGAAGAGACTATTTTTGGAATCGTTAGTGAATATGATTATCCTCTTTTTTTTAATTTTCCTGCCGGACATGTTGCCGATAACAGGGCATTCTATATCGGAAAGCAGGCAAAAATTGATGTTAAAGGCAAAAAAGCTACCCTTATATTTGTCTGATGATCAGAACGCTGAGATAAGAAGATCGAGGTCTTTTGAGATTATACCGAATTTCTGTCCCAATGTTTCATTTGTGAGCATACCATTATATAAATAGACTCCGTTCCGCACACCCTGATCATTTTTCAGCAACTGGGTTATTCCACCGGCATCAGCCAGACTCTGAAGCAAAGGGGTGAAAATATTACTTAGCGCTATGGATGCTGTCCGTGCAACACGCGACGGAAGATTCCATGCTGAAAAATGTATAACGCCATGTTTCTCATAAACCGGATCCTGCAGGGCACGGCATTCTGATGTTTCGATGCAACCGCCACGATCAATACTGAGATCAATAACTACAGCTCCCTTTTTCATATTACGTACCATATCTTCAGTTATATAATACCAGGGCCGGAGATCTTCAAGTTCAATAGCGCCAATGAGCACATCAGCTGATTTAAGAGCTTTCCTTAAAACCTGGGGATGAAAGACAGATGTCTGAAGCCTCTGACCGAGCAGATTCTGGAATTTTCTTAACTTATGGAGCGAATTGTCGAATATTCTAACCGTTGATCCAAGCCCGATAGCAGCTCTGGCAGCATATTCTCCTGCAGTATTTGCTCCTATAATGACTACCTCGGTTGGCGTAACACCTGTAATACCACCAAGCATAACCCCTTTGCCTCCGTGCATATTGCTGAGATATTCCGATGCAACAAGAAGGGATGTTATACCACATATTTCACTCATCGACTCCACCACAGGCATAACCCTGTTGTTGTCGCGGATCTTTTCAAATGCAATTGCTATGACTTTTTTTCTGATGAGTTTCCCAAGGGTTTCTTCATTAAGCTTAAGGACATTAAGATACGACATCACAACCTGATTGCCTTTAAGATAATCGGTTTCTTCCTCTGAAAAAGGTGCAACCTTGATTACCACATCGGCGCTATAAACCCTTGCCGAAGAGTCGCTTATAATTGCTCCGTTCTCACTGTAATCCTTATCTGTGTAATTGGCCCCAAGTCCGGCACCTTTCTGAACAAAAACCTCATTGTCACTTTCAACAAGCAGATTAACTGACTCAGGTGTAAGAGCCACTCTTTTCTCATCATCTTTATTGTCGCTTGGGATACCGATTGAAATTCTCCGGTTTTTAACAGCAGTTTCCAGATGTTCTTCTTTTGGCATGAAAGCAGTATTGCCAAAACTGACTTTTCCGCTCTTACCTTTCTCGTTCATCATTAGGAAGGGGTTATTTCTTCAAAGGTAAAAAAATTGCAATACAGAGCAAAATCTGATGTTGTTATGATACCAAAAGCGTTCGTTGCTCATTATCATCAACTGTAATTCTGACACTCACCCTTTCCGGAGGAAGAATTTCTTCGATAAGCTCAGGCCACTCCATAAAGCAGTATGAATCGCCTGACAGGTACTCTTCAATACCAAAGTCAAAGACCTCTTCCTGTTTCTTAATCCTGTAGAAATCGATATGATATAAAGTTTCTCCTTTGGAAGTCCGGTATTCATTTACAAGTGTGAACGTAGGGCTGCTGACAATATCTATGGCACCCAGAACTTCGCATATAGCTTTGATGATTGTTGTTTTACCTGCACCCAATGAACCGTAAAAGGCAAATATTCTACTATCTCCGGCATGTTTCAGAAGCTTTTTTGCAGCAGCTGACAACTGCCTTTTATCCTTTATTAATATCTTCATCGGGATTAATAAAACATTTATTAAACAGGTTCAAGACAAGCAAACGGTAACATTATCTCCTGCATCGAAATCCCTCCATGCTGGAAAGTATCCTTATAATAACCTGCATAATAGTTATAATTATTCTGATAAACAAGGTAGTCTTTGTTGAGAGCAAAGATATATCTTGAACTGATATTCGTTTTAGGCAGCATCGCCTTTTCCGGATTTATCAACTCAAATACTTTTTTGGGATCGTAATCGAGGTTTCTTCCCATTTTATACCTGAGGTTGGAAGATGTTTTCCTGTCGCCGATTATTTTTACCGGATTCTGAACTCTTATTGTGCCATGGTCGGTACTGAATATCACCTTAACGAAATGGGATGCAAGTATTTTCAGCAATTCAAACAACGATGAATGCACAAACCAGGAGCGGGTCAGGCTCCGGTAAGCAGGCTCATCGTTAGCAAGGTCGCGGATCAGGCCGCTCTCGGTTCTTGCATGCGAAAGCATATCGACAAAATTAAAAACAAGAATGTTGATATCATTTTCAAGCAACGACCTTACCTTCTCATTTACCTTTTTACCTTCAATGCTGCTGCTGATTTTATTATAAGACCATTTGTATTTCAGACCTTTCCGGGTTAGCTGGCTCTTAAATAACTCTTTTTCAAAATTATTTTTCCCTTCCTCCTCCTCATCATTTATCCAGAACTCAGGCATAATCTCTGCAATTACTGATGGCATCAGTCCTGCGAAAATCGAGTTCCTGCTGAATTGTGTGGTAGTTGGTAAAATACTGAAATATATGTCCTCTTCAATAATCCTGTACAGACCGGATAGCTCACCTGAAATTGTTTTCCACTGGTCGTACCGCATATTATCTATAAGGATAAAAAAGAGGGGTTTGTGTTCATGAATCTGCGGGAATATTTTTTTTGAAAAAAGGGCAGAAGATAGTACAGGTTTATTCGTATTTTCAGGATTAAGCCAACCGAGATAATTATTAATCATGAATTTTGAAAAAGAATTGTTGGCTTCGTTCTCCTGTAATTTCAGGATCTCAGCCATGCCCGGATCGGTCGACTTTTCAAGTTCTGATTCCCAGAATACTAACTTTTTGTACAGCTCTGTCCAGTCGCTAAATGCTGAGGCTGTTGAAATCATGTTGCTGATCCTGCTGAATTCCTGCCTGTAGTCGGTTGTTGTTTTTTCCGTTACCAGTCGTCGCTGGTCGAGTATCTTTTTTATTGCAAGAAGTACCTGTTTTGGCTTCACTGGTTTAATCAGATAATCGGCTATCTCCGATCCGATAGCTGCCTCCATTAGCTCCTCTTCATCGCTTTTGGTGATCATCACAACAGGGATATCGGTCCTTACCTCCTTTATAAGCCGGAGGGTTTCAATTCCACTTAACCCCGGCATGTTTTCATCAAGAAAAATAAGATCGTACCGATTCTGTCTGACGAGGTCAATAGTATCGTTTCCGTTGGAGCATGTATCGATCTCGTAACCTTTCTCTTCAAGGAAAATAATATGTGGCTTCAGTGCTTCAAC
>JBAWXY010000146.1:0-6545 GCA_037143835.1 Bacteroidota bacterium | reverse complement strand
ATTTCCATTTTTGCAGCAGCTGTATCGGTCTTCCCTCCTATTATGGCGCCGGCATGACCCATTTTACGACCTTTTGGTGCAGTTTGTCCGGCAATAAATCCGATAACAGGTTTGGTACTTTTATCTCTAATCCATTCAGCAGCTTCGGTTTCCATATTTCCTCCGATCTCTCCTATGACTACGATTGCTTCGGTATCTTTATCTTCCATCATCAATTTGACTGCATCAAGTGTTGTAGTTCCTACAATTGGATCGCCACCAATCCCGATACATGTCGATTGGCCCAGTCCCATCTTAGTTACCTGATCCACTGCCTCATATGTTAAAGTGCCCGATCGTGAAATGATCCCTACTGAACCTTTTTTGTGAATGAACCCAGGCATTATTCCAACCTTTGCTTCTCCCGGAGTGATGATACCCGGACAATTTGGCCCGATGAGCCTGCAATTAAATGACTTAAGATGTTCCTTAACTGATACCATATCAGAAACAGGAATGCCTTCGGTTATAGCTACAATAAGTTTAATTCCTCCATCTGCTGCCTCAAGAATGGCATCGGCGGCAAATGCCGGGGGTACGAAAATAACAGATACATCCGCAGCAGTTTTAGCAACAGCTTCTCTTACAGTATTAAAAACAGGCAAACCAAGATGTAACTGACCTCCTTTTCCGGGTGTAACTCCTCCAACTACTTTTGTGCCATATTCGATCATTTGGGTAGCATGAAAAGTACCCTCACTTCCTGTAAACCCCTGAACAATAACTCTAGAGTTTCTATTTAACAGAACGCTCATAAATATAAGATAATTAATGATTTAATGAGAAAATGTATTTAAATATTCTGGATATTGGGTTTCAACTGCAATTTCAAAAATACCTAATTATTATTGGCTTTTCGTTATATTTGAGTAATAATTATTATTCTTCATGGTGAACATTGATCCAATATTATACATTGGTATTTCCCAATCGTTTTTTTCAGGATTGCTCATCTCGACAAAAAAACCTTTTACTACAGCAAACAGGCTAATGGCCACTTGGCTGTTTCTTATATGTATTGAGCTTGTATTTGCCCTTATTAACAGCACTTTGCTTGAGATGTACTCATTTCCGTTTGTTGCGTTTACCTATGGTCCCCTGCTCCTTCTTTATGTCAAATTCATGACCAATCCAGGGCGGAAGTTCAATTGGCTGGCTCTCTTCCATTTCATACCATTTATGATTTTCTTAACAGTATCAGTCATTTTCAGGACACAGCCTCTTTTAGAGGATTTAAGAAACTTCTTTGTCCCTGACCGATTTATCTCATTAAGAATAGTTTACAGTACCTGCTTTTTCCTTTCGGTAACGATATATAGCATTTTGACATTTATTGAAATTAAGAGACACCAGGATAATCTGAAGAATCTTATTTCTTACACTTCCGGAGTAATTACCCTTAACTGGTTAAAGATAGTATCGATCAGTTTTTATGCAGCCTATTTCGTTTTGTTCATCCTTGGCGGACTTAATATGATCGGCAATTACATTCCATTCGACCCCTATTTTGTAATATTTGGCTTCATTGCACTTTTTTCCTTTGTGTATAGTTTTTATGGTATTAAGCAGCCTGTGATTTTCGGACAGGAGTTAAAACCAGATGATGATAATAAAAAAGATACAGAAAAATATATCAAAAGCGGCCTGAAGGAGAGCCAGGCGAAGGATTATCTTCAGAAACTGATTTCTTATGTTGAAATCAATAAACCATATCTCGATCGTGACCTTAATATTCACGATCTATCATTAATGATTGGTATACCACGTCACCATATTACCCAGGTTCTGAATGAAAAGCACAAGAGAAATTTCTTTACGTTCATAAACGAATACAGGGTAAAAGAGGTAATTGAAAGATTTTCTGATCCGAAATATAACCACTACACAATTCTTGCAATTGCATTTGATGCCGGCTTTAATTCCAAAACAACCTTCAATTCAATCTTTAAAAGTCAGACAGGGTTGACTCCCAGCGAATTCAGGGAGAAGTCTACAGGAATCTCTGATTAAAGAGTCCTTTCCAAGCGGCACGGACAATATTCTTTTAATAAGCAGGTGCGAGACAGCCGGATAAGACGACACGTCTTTCCTTATGTCATTACTTTGCATTAAAAAAGAAAAGATGAATTTTATTGGAAGGATTTGGATCGGGTTACTTTTGCTCTTACCGGTCATCGTTTATAGCCAGGATAGCATCTCGTTAAATGCTGATAATGAGATTCTAAAAAGGAAGGAATTTTATGGTTTTGTCAGAGGGGGATTGTATACAGGAATTGACCATGATGATAAAGATAAACCATATGTTTCAAGTGCATTTTCCGATTTCGGACTTAAGGTCGAAATGGAAAATGGTTTGAATTTCAAAGCATTTGCAGATCTGCGTTTCCGGTATGGAGTTGAGTTTCTGGAACCTGTCAATCGTCTTGATATCCGCGAAGCATATGTTAAGGTTAATGGAAAACGATGGGATCTTGCCGCAGGTCAGAAAATAGTTAAGTGGGGCCGGGCTGATTTCTCAAATCCCACTTCTAAGATAAGTCCTCAAAACCTGATTTCCCGTTCCCCTGACCGTGAAGATATGGATATGGGAAATCTTCTTTCAACTTTTAACTGGTATCCATCAGACCACATTAATCTTGAAGCGGTGGTTATTCCATTTTACAGATCATCGGTGTTGATTATTGATCCTATTCCTTTACCTGAAAATGTCACAATTAAACAGATCAATTCTCTTATTACCAACAAAGAGATGTTCAGTTATGGTTTAAAAGCTGATATCCATCTGAAAGGAATCGACTGGGGCTTATCATGGTTCGATGGGTATGACCCTATGCCGGGGATAGCTTTGACCGGTTTTAATCTTGATCTGTCAGTACCGATACCGGTTCCGGTCACTGAGCTGACCATCACCCCTTATAAAACCAGGGTATTAGGTCTTGATTTTGAAACATCAGCCGGAAATGTTGGGATCAGAGGTGAAGCTGCATGGTCGGTACCATATATCTCTTATGAAACCAGAGAATATGTGCCATGGTCTGAAATTAATTGGGTTACCGGTATAGACTGGTCATCAGGAGTGTGGCGCATCACAGGAGAGTATTCAGGTAAAAACATTCCTGACTTTACTCCTGCAACCGTTGATCCGGTTATCGGAACCGAACCTGATTATGCAAGGCTCGCTGAGTTGCTCGCCATTCCAGGATTTGATCTTGAAGGTTATGTACGACAACAGGTCGGAACTTTCAACAGACTTTATAATTATCAGCTTAAAAGGTATTATCATTCTGCAGGTATCAGAATCGAGTCTGACCTGGTTTATGGAAAACTCACTCCATCTTTTTTTACGATGTACAATTTCACCTCCCGTGATCTTCTTTTAATTCCGGAAATAAAATATAAGCCGGCTGATGGCCTTACAATTACCGCTGGAGCTGAGTTTTATTCGGGTCGAACCGGTTCATTATATGATATTGTTGATGGATTTATGAACAGTATCTATGTTGCCCTTAAAGTAGATTTCTGAAAATATGACTGACTTTATAATCAAATACAGGTGGTTGATAATCGGATTCTTTCTGACTCTTGGAATTGGATTCGGTGTACTTATTCCATTAACAAAAACTGATCCTGAAATCCGGAATTATGTTCCTGCAACAATGAATTCCAGAATAGAAACTGACAAGATTGAAAGTGAATTCGGGGTGCAGGATATGGTGGTAATTCTATTCTCTGACAGTTGTATCCTTAATGTCAAAGACTTAAATCAGATCAAAGATATAGATCGTGATGTTTCAAGACTTGAAGGGGTTTCCGACCGTCTTTCACCATTTACTGTCAGGAGTATTAAAGGTGAAAATGGAATGATGGTTGCAGAACGCCTCATAGCACAAATACCCAATGATACCACAGACTTCAGAAACCTTGCTCAAAGGATATTAAATAACAGGTTTGCCCGTGATATTGTAGTTTCTACTGATCTTACAAGTGCTTCAATTACTGCCACCATTAGCAGTAATGTACCTGAAAGTGAAACATTACACCGTGTCGATTCAGTGATTAATGCACATCCCGGTAATGCAAAAATTGTCACCGGAGGACTACCCTATATCAGACAAAATATAATGAAAGATGTCCGAAGAGATGGACTACTTCTGGTTCCTGTTGCCTTACTGATAATGCTTTTCATTCTGAAATTTACGCTGAGTGAGTGGCGAAGTGTTTTGATGCCTTTTTCAGTAGTTCTTCTTTCCACTGTAATAAGCATGGGACTGATCCCATTGCTTGGATGGAAAATGTCAATATTGACTCTTCTTGTACCGATAATACTTGTTGCTGTAGCAAATAATTACGGTATTTATCTGGTTGCCAGGTTTCAGGAGATAAGCCTGAAAGACCCGGGTATCTCAAAACATTCTATGATAACTGAACTTTTGCGATCGCTTAATATGCCGATACTCTTCAGCGGATTGACTACTATTGCCGGTATTCTTGGATTACTTACACACTCCATAATTCCTGCCAGACAGGTTGGGGTTCTTGCAGCTATCGGAGTTACTATGGCACTTTTAATGAGTCTTCTGCTTATTCCGGCCTTGATATATATAAGAGGTCCCCTGGTTAATGACTCAAAGAGAAAAAAGGTTAATACAGGGGCATTTGACAGGCTTCTTGCCAGTATTTCCGGATTAATAGTGAAGCATCCTGGAAGGATACTGATAGTGTCAGCTGTTGTCACCATGGTTCTTTCGTTTGGGATTATTCTTATCAGAATTGATACCAACCAGGAAAATTATTTCCCGAAAAAACATCCTGTAAGATTAGCATCAGAAGTAATCAATTCAAAATTTGGTGGATCTCAGACAATTTCAGTTATGATAACCGGGGATATAAAAAGTCCGGAAATAATGAATGGAATTGATGAGCTTACAATTCAGCTTGAAAAGCAGGAAGGTGTAGGAAAGGTGTTTTCTATATCGCAGGTAGTGAGAGAGATGAGTAAAGCCATCTATAATAAAAATGAATCAGGATATGATGAGATACCAAAATCGGGAGAAGCTATAGCACAGATGTTTGAGTTATATAATACGAGCGGTGATCAGAATGATTTCAAGCAGATTATGAACCTCGACAACTCAAAAGCTCACATATTGATCAGGTTATCTGATCCCAACAATAATGTTATCAAAGAAGTAAAGGAGAAAATTGCTGAGCTCACCAGCGCTTTCCCGGCTGAGGTCACTGTGGGTGGTTATGCCATAATTATGTCAGATTTTGCAGGTTCAATAATCAAAGGACAGATATCATCATTGCTCTTTGCTCTTGTCACGGTACTGATCCTTCTGGCGATTATTTTTAAGTCAGTTAAAGGTGGCCTGATAGGATCAATTCCTCTGGCTGCATCGATTTTGATACTTTTCGGGTTTATGGGTATTACAGGCATTGCACTTGATGGCGCAACTGCACTTCTTTCCTCGATCATGATCGGTGTTGGTGTAGATTTTACAATACAATATATCTGGTGTTTCAACTCTCATTTCAGAAAAGGGTTATCACATGCAGATGCAACTGTAGCGGCTATAAAAACAATCGGCCGCAGTATAATAATAAATGCTGTCAGTGTGATGGCAGGATTCTCAGCATTGATGTTTTCGGGGTTCACATCGATCAGGTTCTTTGGTTACCTGGTGCTAATATCAATAGGTTCATGCCTGATAGGCGCGATTATAATTATTCCGGCTTTTTTAATGAAATTCAGGCCACGATTTATCGAATTGGATTTGACAAAATTTAAAAGAAGAAAATATGCAAGGAAAAGTGATCTTATCAATGTTACTACTACCGCTATTTCAGATAGCGGCTCAACAGCCTGATGCAGCTCTGATAATGAGCAAAAGCCGTGAGTTAAGTTTAACCGGATCAATGAGTGCAAATATCAATTTGTCTATCACAGAAAAAGGTGGGGCTTCCCGTTTCAGAATTATTTCGATGACAACAAAAAGCTATCCTGATGGTTTGGAGAAGAGGTTTATAAAATTTATTGAACCTGCCGATGTACGGGGCACTGCAATGCTTGTTATTGATAATAAAAACATTCCGGATGAGATTTGGATATATTTGCCGGCACTAAAGAAGACCCGTCGTATAGTAAGTTCAGAAAAAGGAAAGAGTTTTATGAGTTCAGAGTTTTCCAATGCTGATATGAGTTCACCTACCCTATCCGATTTTGTCAATAAGCATCTTAGTGAATCAGGCTCGAGCAACCAGTGGATTATCGAAAGCACACCCGTTAATGAGGATAAGGCAGATGAATATGGCTATTCAAAAAAGATAAGTTATATCAGTATGGACAAGTACCAGATATTAAAAATGGAATTCTATAATTTTGATAATGAACTTTTTAAAACAATCGAAATAAAGAGCATATATCCCTTACCGGATGGGAAGTTCATTATAAAGAATATGATTGCAAATAATGTACTGACAAACAGGAAATCGGAAATTATTTT
>JBAWXY010000145.1:0-6547 GCA_037143835.1 Bacteroidota bacterium | reverse complement strand
TCACAATACCGTCTTCAGCTTTTTCTGAGCCGATCGGATAGTAATTTATCGATCTTGCAACACCCGATAATGTCGGATAGTATCTTTCTCCATGCCTGTTGCCACAAACCTCCTGGAGGATTATCCCCATCTTCTCCTCATCAATAACATTGGAAGTAGCGGTCATATATGCCTTGCTGAGCTTGTAGTAAACTGAGGCATAAACCTCTTTTATAGCATCAGATAACATTTTAACCATCAGCTTATTATCGGGGAGCCTTGGGATCATATAAGTTGAATAAATGCCCGCAAATGGCTGATAGTGTGAATCTTCAAGTTTACTGGAAGAGCGGACCGCAATCGGGTAATTTCTTGAAACAGCAAGGAATGCATAAAAATCCTGATATACATGTCCCGGAAGTTCAGCATTGATAAACCTGTTAAGAATCTCATCATCCGAGAGGTCAGACAGCGCAACGGAATAGAGGTTGTTCTGATCCATGAATTCATCGAAGATGTCGGTACTTAAAACAACGGTTCTCGGTATAGTAATGAGCACATCAGGAAACTTATTAAACAGTTTATTGTTTTTTATTATCCTGTTGATAAATGCGAGTCCTCTGGCTTTTCCTCCGATTGAACCTTCTCCGATACGTGAAAAAATCTGGTACTCATCAAAGCTTGCCTTATCAAACTTCGCTATGACTCCCCTTCCTTTCCCCAGACGGAAGCTCGAGATTGCAACATAAAGGAACCTCCGCATCTCATCCATTGTTTCAAAATCCTCTTTCCTTATGTATTTGAACATCTGGGCAACTGGGAAGAGAGCTCTTGCATTCAACCATTTGGAAAAGTGGTTACGGGTTGCATGGTACTCAAGGGTATTATCGGGGATTGTGAGTAATTTCTGCTGAAGGCTCTGTAGATCAGTGGCTATAGCTATAGGTTCCAGGGTGTCAGGATTCCTGAAGACAAACGGTCCGAAAGAAAGGTTCTGAATAATAAAGTTCCTCAACTCAAGAGATAATGATTTGGAATACTTATTAATAAACCCGGCTCCAAGTTCTTCAGCAATCTTCTTATGTGTTAAACTGGAGGATTGTATCAGGAACGGGACTTTATCATCATCGGCCATAACCGCCTTACACAACTCTATACCGGCATTTTCGTCAGTAATGTTATCTCTTTTATAGCTGATATCTGAAATCACTCCCAAGACATTATATTTATACTTTTTGTACAGATTGAGAGCATCATTGAAATTGTTCGCAAGAAGAATTTTGGGTCGTCCCCTCATTTTAAGGTTCCTCTGATGTTCATTCAGTGCTTCGCGCTGAAAATCAAGAGACTGTAAAAGGACAATCCTATAAATATTCGGGAGGTATGAAGAGATATATCTTATTGAGTTTTCAACCAGAATGATTGCCTGAACACCAATATTTTCAATGTCATAATCAGCATTCATTTTGTCTTCAATCAACTTAATTATGGCCAGAATAAGAGATGCATCACCGAGCCAGCAGAAAACATAATCAATTGCGCTGAGATCCTCTCCTTCCAGTCTCAGAGATACTTCTCTTGAAAAATATGTGAGCACAACAATGGGGATATTTTCATACTTAGCCTTGATCCTTTTTGCAAGAGCAAAAACGTCGGTCCCCTTAAGGCTAAGCATTGAGATGACAAGATCAATATTACCATCCTGAAGTATTGTAAATGCATCTTCAGCATTATCGGTCTGGACAAATGATGGCGGATATCGCAGGTTAAGAGAAGCATATTCATTAAATATCTGCTCATCAATCCTGCCGTCCTCTTCAAGCATGTAATTATCATAATTACTGCATATTACAAGCACACGATGTATTCGCTTCTGCATCAGCAGATCGAAGGAGGTATCGGTAAAGTCGTATTTCTGAAGATCCAGTATTCCTTCAATAATGGTCATAAATTCATCTTTTAATGATTCGTAGAGATTACAGCCATCCCTTTTTTACCATCCATACGTATAAGAAGTGGTTTATCAAACCTAATATGCCGGAAAAATTTCCCTTTTTCTATAACCTTTTGCTTTTTAAGTTTTTTCCAGATGATGGTTCCATCCTGTGACCCCTGGTTAATTGAAAAATAACCAACATTCATTGAGGTGACATTATGAAAAAAGTGAGAGCCAAGTGATGCATCAAGGTGGAAATCAGGTAAGCTGACTTCCACGATAATTTTTGCATTTGATATTTGCGGCCAGGCAACAGGTATTCCCAGAAATCTGTCTTTAGTTCCCCATCTTCCCGGCCCCAGAAGGACATACCGACGGTTTTCCCTCAGCATCTTTTCGTTTATCCTGTCAATTTCATTTGCCATTTCATTGGTTAGCATGTTGTTAAATTTTTCCGGCTCAATATATATGAGATCTGTAATATCGTTAATAACTCCATTCCCCATACTTTTTTTAGTTACAAGTATCAGGTCTTCAGTATAAATACTTTCAGGATCAATGGAATAGCCCGCACCACTTCCGACAAGAGGTTTTATCTGGAGAAGATAAAAGGAGGCGTTTCCTGTTTTGTCTTTTGAAAGGTCCACTGCAAACTCTATTTCGACTGGTGTGCCAAATGCTTCAGAAACTACATCCAATACCACCTTGAGAGTGGATGCCAGCGGTACATAATTATATTTTAATATATCTGCAAAATTAATTACACGCGGACCGGGGGCATCCAGTCCGGGAATTATTGTATCATTATCGGTGTTTAATACTGAAGCAGAGTGTTTTAGTGTGCCATGTTTTTCTGCAAAACTGATATCAAGCGTTATAAGCCCTGCACTTTCCCCTTCAAGAAGGTTCAGATCCTTTTTTGCCATATCAACAGCATAGAAACGGACCTGTGAATTTTTATACAGGTCTTTATGAGAGATGATATCCAGCGATGGGTAAGCCGGTGAAAATCTGAATGCTCGTTCGCCCTCAACGACATATTGTCCCAGTCCGACTGCCACAACAGCAAACCCATCCTGCGGTGTCATATGAGCAACCGGATAAAAATTGAATGACTGTGCAGTTCCGCTGATATGCGGATAAAATGCATCTTCAAATCTGTTACCAACGACCTCCTGAATCACAATAGCCATCTTTTCCTGCTCTACTTTGTAGCTGATGGCTTCAAAATAGGTGCGGGCATTTCTTGAATAGATTGAAGAGAACACAAGCTTTATAGCATCAGATAACTGCTTCAGTCTGATATCAGGATCCGGATTATTATTTGGAAGAAGATAGGTTCCGAAAATGCCTGAAAATGGCTGGCACATTGAATCTTCGAACAAACTTGATGATCGTACAGCAAGTGGCTTACCTATGAGTCTGATAAAAATCCTTAGTTCTTTTTCGAGGGTATAACTCAGGTTGCCTTCAAAAAATAATTTTTGAAGAATTTCGAAATTTTTCTCCTCTTTTACCTTGTCCCACAAATGGTTCCGCTCCATAAACATATCAAATTCATCTGTGCCGATTATAGCGGTTACCGGCGTTTTGATATTAATACCGGGCAAAAGGCGTCCAAGTTCAAAACTATAGATAAGGGTATTTACAAATGCCAGACCACGGCCTTTCCCGCCAAGAGATCCGCCTGAAAGGCTAACTACGTTGGTCTCATCAATAACTGCAGATTCCTCAAAATTAACCACTTTACCTTTATTCATCTCCCGGCGTCTCTTGCGGATAATGTCGATAAGGAACTCCCTGAGTTCTTTGAGGCTGTCGAAATCAGATACCCTTATCGGATTTATCATTTTGGCAATTTTCACCTCACCTCTTGCCATCAGCCATAGTGAGAAATGGTTTTTCATAGCATGATATACAAGAGAATCTTCAGGTACAGTCTGGAGGTAGGCCTCAAACTCCTTCATCGATTTTGCGACAGCAATCTGACGTCCTTTGGTGTCTCTGTAAACAAAGTGGCCAAAGCCCAGGTAATAATTGATGAATGACTTAAGGTCCTGAAGCAGGCTTTTGGAGTTTTTATTTATGAAATTTGATTTCAGGATATGTGCATATCTGGCGTTTTCAGGATCCGATGATTGCAATACGGCAGGAAGATTAGGAAGATCTTCTTTGACATGCTGAATGAGATCAAATCCTGCAGTGTCATGTAAAACACCGTTTTTCGGGAAACGCATGTCAGAAATAACACATAATAAACTGTCCTTGTACTTATTGTAAATTGTGATCGAATCTTCATAATTTGAAGCAAGCAGAATTTTAGGTCTTGCCCTTAGTTTCAGTACTTTATACAATTCATCTGTTGAGACATCCTCTATCAGGTTTTTAGTCTGTTCCATCACCAGGGTGTAGAGCATCGGAAGATAACTTGAATAATACTCTGCCGAATCCTCAACAATCAGGATAACTCTTGTGAGTCCCTTTTTTGTATCATTGTCAACATTTACCCGGTCTTCGAGGAGCTTTACCATCGCAAAAAATACCTTCGACTCCCCGGTCCATACAAAATAGTTATCAAAAGGAATTCCCTGAGATTTTTGCTTTTTTACAAAGGGTACATCACCAGGACTGTTCAGTAGAAGGAAAGTAGGGATGTATGGATATTTGTCCTTAATTTTTTTACAGAGGATCATCGGGCTCTCTTTATCCACTCCGATCATAATTATAATCATATCGTAGTGTCTTGCCTTCAGCCTGCTGAAAGCCTCTTCCTCACCGGAGACTCCTGTAACCCTGGGAATTGATGTAAGGCTCATCTGGTAATATTCACCCAGCATGTGGTCCGAAAACCGTCCTTCACCTTCGATGGAGTAGGCATCATAGAGGTTAGCGACAAGAAGTATCTCTTTAACTTTAAAAGGCATCAGATCGTGAAAGACATCCCTCTCAGCATTGTGGCGATCGAGAAACTTCTGAAGCAGCTTCCTGCTGGAGACATCTTTAATATCTTCTTCTTCTTTTTGGGTGACCTGAGTTAACCGGATGATATCCCTGGCTTTATAGCTGTTAATATACCCGGTTAAAAGACTTCCGATATTCTGGATAAGATCTCTCTCCTCTTTCAGGAAGGGACCCTCGTTTTCCTTATTGAATTCGGTTGTATAAAAAATCTCCATTGATCCTTTTTCGCCGTCGATGGTAATAAACTCCTGTACCATCCTCCAGTTCGTCTCCTGAAAATCGACCGATTCAAACTCTTTTCCCATGAATCTGATACGGGCAACAGTATACTCCGGATATTGCCATGCTGCAGGTAAAAGAAGTACTATTTGCTGAAGGGACTCTTCAATAGGTTTAAACTCTTTCAGGATAGAAGTGGTCCGGTTGATACATGCCAGCTCCTTCAACCTCTCCTGCTGATCATGCAGTAACCGGTTGTATTCAGGATTATTATGACTCAATTCATCCATTAGCGGCGTATCGGTTGGATCAATTTTTAAAATTACTAAAATTGTTTCAGATAATGCCTTTCAAATCGAGTAGGAAGTGAGTGGAACTGCACATAAGTTTTGATGTGGGGCAAGGAAGGCGATTTTCCCCTTCCTGCTCCACTCAACTGGTAAGAAAAGAAGTCGGTAAAGTCGAAAGTCTATAAAGTTCATAATAACAGAAGGCAATCGGACAAAATTTTGTATTTTTAAGAAAATATTTCAAATGCTTTTAAAATCAATTATGAATTGAAAAAATAAAAAACAAGTAAAGAGATCACTTATTACTAAAAGGAGAAAATGCTATGAAAAATCTTATTGTATTTTTTTTGTTTCTTTTTGCAACCATATTCTCTGCTGCTGATGCACAGGAGCGCGATAAGGCCTTACTGGCAAAGGGGATGAACTTTATTGAAACCCGAACATATTCCTCGGAGGATGATGCAAAAATCCTTGAGCTTTACAAAAACCTGCGTGTTGCTGATGTTTCCGATGGTCTGGATATGGTGGGGCTCCCGGGTACAGGTCTTGTAGATCCGGCAATACATTCTGATTGGGTTGATTTAAAAGGTTTTACCCATATTTTCAGGGGCATAGCTGTTACCGTCCGGTATGTTCCAACCCAAAGACCGGCCCTTCCGGCCCCGGGAGAAGTATTCTCAAAATGGGAAGGTAATTTCTATAACACATATTCACACGAAGCTTTTACTCAGCTGATAAGACCCGGTTCAGCAATTGTTATTGATGATGTTGAGGATAAAGATATCGGATCGATAGGTTCAAATAATATTCTTTACTGGTACAAACTTGGTGCTGTGGGAATAGTTACAGATGCAGGAGCAAGAGATACTGATGAAGTCGGACTCGAAGGAGTGCCTCTCTATCTGAGAAAAAAAGGACGTGGGATCCGTCCGGGAAGGAACGAAATTGAATCGGTCAACCGGCCAGTTTCAATCGGCGGAGTTCTGGTTTGTCCGGGTGATGTTGTTGTGGGAGATGGTGACGGGGTAGTTGTTGTTCCTCGCGCAGTTGCTGAGCAGGTAGCGAAATATGCCAGCGAAATTCTCACAAAAGACAAAGCAGGCAGAAAGGGTCTCTATGAAAGTTTAGGGCGCCCGTTAGATAAAACAGTAAAATAGGATTA
>JBAWXY010000144.1:0-6657 GCA_037143835.1 Bacteroidota bacterium | reverse complement strand
GCAAGACCATCGGCTTTTGGTACTGAAAAAATGGGGGCTACCTCCAACATAAATAAACAGGATATGGCATTGATTCCTTCAATGAACCGAAGTCTTGGAGATTACACTAAACTTTCACCATATTCAACTGGTGGTGGATATGTTGGCCGTGAAGCTTATAACACAAACGTCACTGTCGATGGTGCTAACTTCAACAATAACTTCGGCCTTTCGGGTACCAATATGCCAGGTGTTTCTGGAGAACCTATTTCAATGGAAGCAATTGAAGAGATTCAGATTGCTGTTGCTCCATTCGATGTAACTCAATCTAATTTTACAGGCGCAGGTGTAAACGCAATTACCAAAAGTGGCACAAACCAATTTAAAGCTTCAGTTTATGCTTTTTACCGTGACACTAGTATGGTGGGGAAAAAAATAAGGGATACAAGACTTAAAGTTTCTCAATCTTCAAAAAAAGCTTACGGCTTCACTCTTGGTGGTCCGATAATAAAAAACAAACTATTCTTTTTCTTAAGTGCTGAAAAGGAGAGTACCGTAACTCCGGGTAACACTCTTCTTGCAATGCAAGCAGGCCGTAATGCGGCTGATCTGAACGTGAATTCCAGAGTTCAGGCTTCAGATTTGCAAGCTTTCTCACAGCTGCTTAAAGATAATTATGGTTATGAAACTGGTCGGTATGAAAACTGGGGCGGTGATAACGAATTTAACAACAAGATATTGGCCAGAATAGATTGGAACATCAGCAAAAGCCATAAGTTTTCATTTCGTTACAATTATTCTGAAAGCGCCGCACGGTCTGCACCAAGTGCCAGCGGCGATGCAACTCCGTCCATTTCAGGGGGTCGTCAAAGTCGTACAGGCGGACTCTCATTTGAAAACTCTCAATATTATAGTTCCAATAAATTACATTCAATCACCGGCGAATTAAATAGTCGTTTCGGTCAAATCTCAAATAAACTTCTTGTAGCATATACCTTGTATAAGCAACCTCGTACCAGCGACAGTGAGCTATTTCCGTTTATTGATATTATGTCAGGTGTTGCTACTAACGGAATTGTTATGATGTCAGCAGGGTATGAGCTATTTTCATACAAAAACAATGTTGACAATAATACTTTTATTATTACCGACAATGTGACATATCAGTTGGACAGACATAATTTTACATTCGGGATGTCATTTGAACATCAATACTTTGCCAACAGTTATCTTCGTCAGGGTAGCGGGTATTACAGATTCAGGGACTTAACTGCATTTGGGAGGTTTTTAAATGGTGATGGTATTGGGAAGCCTTATAACGCAAATTACCATCCAACTAACTTCGCGTATACCTATCCTATAAATGGATTTACCAATCCTGTTGCTGAATTGGCATTCGGGCAGTTTTCTACTTATCTCCAGGATGAGTTTAGTGCATTGGATAACCTGAAAATTTCAGGCGGTGTCCGTATTGACCTTCCAATGTATTTTGCAGGTGCAGTTGATAATCCAGCCCTGAAAAATTACTCTTTCAGGAATGGTGAAAAAGTTGATCTTTCAAGCTGGCCTGATGCTAAAATCCTATGGTCTCCCCGTGTAGGATTTGTATATGATGTATTTAATAATAAGACTTTGAAAGTTCGCGGTGGTACAGGTATCTTTACCGGCCGTATTCCTTTTGTATGGTTTACAAACCAACCAACAAATAGTGGAATGATCCAATATCAATTCGTAATTAATCAGAGTGGTGGAGCTGCCAGCCAGGCACAACTGGCCCGCATTCCTTTACTGGCAGATGCTGCCGGTCTGTTGAAAGATCCGGCATTAGCCGATATATTTCCTCAGTCTAATCCACTCGGAGGAAAGATTGCAGCAATTGACAAAAATTTTAAATTACCTCAGGTATGGCGTACCAGTATGGGTGTCGATATTAAACTTCCTCTGAATATGATGTTGACTCTTGAAGGTGTTTATACAAAAGATATTAATGCCATCAGTTTCGACAATATTAATCTGGCTGATGCTGCTTCGACTGTTAAAGAAGGTAGTCTTACACGCCCCTGGTGGTCGAATAGCACTACTGCCACAAAGTATATCACTGCACCATATCAGAATGTTGTTATCATGCGTAACACAAATAAGGGTCAAGGTTATTCATTATCAGCAGAACTTGATCTTCCAAGAATAGCAGGATTTGGTGGTATGATTGCTTATTCCCGTAGCTGGGGAGAGGAAGTAACTGGCAAGTCGGGTTCAGACCCATTTTCAGCATGGCAGTACCGGTATATGTCCGGATCATCTAATTCCGATGAATTAGGATTGACATATAACAATACCCCTCACCGGTTTATTGGTTCTTTGAATTATTCTATAGAATATTTAAAAATATTTGGTACGTCTGTTTCTTTCTTTTATAATGGATTCAAGGGAAATGCAACTTCATATTATTACAATGGAGATGCAAATAATGATGGTACCACAAACGATTTGATGTATATACCTCGCGTTGCCAGCGAATTAATATGGCTTACTCAAGCAGATGCTGATGCCTATTTTGCCTTTGCAGCCCAGGATCCGTATCTTTCTAAGCACGCCGGCGAATACATGTTAAGGAATGCAGCATATGCTCCATGGAATCAACGGTTAGACATGCGTTTATTACAGGACTTCAAAATAAAGGTGGGCGAATCCGTAAATAAACTTCAGTTAAGCGTTGATATTATTAACGCAATGAACCTGTTTAACTCCAGCTGGGGTCTTAATCAGAGTTATGTTACCACTTCACCTCTTAAAGTTGAAGGACGCGATGCAACTACCGGCATGTTAAAAGTCAGTATGAGGAAGATAGGAACGGATTATGTTACTAAATCATTCCAGGATCCCAGCTCTGTTGGTGCTACCTGGGCACTCCAAATTGGAGTACGTTATATCTTCAACTAAGAAAATCTGTTCATAATATCAGAGGCTGTCATTGTCCTGACAGCCTCTTTTTTTTACAGATTTTAGCCCGGAATTATTGTAAAAGGGATAATACAGCAGAGCCGGCCCATGAATACGGCAGTGTACGATTAAACATTTTTATTGTTAAAAGACTAACAATAAAAATTGCCTAAACAGCTGAATATCAGGCATCAACAAAATAGTTAATAACTATATTATCAAATGTTAATAAAGTTAAATTTTTACTCTTGCATTGAGAAAAGCGCTTATCTAATTTTACAATAGTTCTTTTAATAAAAATCGGGATGATAGCGTCATCCCGATTATGTGGTGAATAAATGCTGTTAGTTTATGCAGCAGATAACAATGGGTTCATTTCCCCATTTGACAGTTAGAAAAATCAGAAAGTCACATTAACTTAACTGATTACGTTCTTTTCATCACATTTTTAAGAGGGGGTTATTTTTACCCCCTCTTTCTTTTCTCTATCAAAGATAAACTTTCCTATTTAAAAACTCATCGGCTTAATATTGTAATTTAATTAACAATCAAATATTATTATTAACATTCTATTTGTTAAGATATTCTTAATCAGTCTATTATCAATAATATGTGTTAACCCAGCTATTACAACAGAAAAGGCAACGAAAAAACAATCATTTCCCGAAATGTAGAAAACCGGAGGAGGGAAAGATATTGCCAAATCAAAATAGAGGGGAAAAGACTATTTATTTGCATATCGATATTATACCGCGGAGCGGTTCCACGAACTATAGCCATGTACCTTGTCATCGATATTATTACGCGGAATGGTTTCTTAAATTTTAGCTTGTAATATCGTAATCGGGATCATATCATTGAGTGGTTCCATAAATGATTCTGTTATGAATGAACATTTGTCGATGTTAAGTATTTATGTATGTGACAAGTAATGTTTAATTGCCTGATTATCTGCGATTAATAAAATAGTTAATAACTATATTATCATATGTTAATAAACTTAAAAATTTACTCTTGCATTGAGAAGAGCGCTTGTTTAATTTAGCAATTACCCGCTTTAAAAATCAGTGGTCGTTTAATCTCATTAAAATCAGAGGATAACAAAAATATATGGAAGAATTATTTGTCCAGGAATCAGCTATTGCAACTGAAAAGGCAACGAAAGAACAATCAGTACCCGATATGAAGAAAACAGGTGAAAGAAAAGATATTGACAAATCAAAAGTGAAGGAAAAGACTGTTTATTCTCACGATGAAGCTGTTGATGCAAGCATTGAGTACTTCAAGGGCGATGAACTGGCCGCCAGGGTTTGGACAAATAAATATGCTTTGAAAGATTCTTTTGGAAACCTGTATGAAAAAACACCTGATGATATGCATCACAGGCTGGCCCGCGAAATTCACCGGGTGGAAATGAAATACAAAAACCCGCTTTCGGAAGAACTGATTTACAGCGTTCTGAAAGATTTCAGATATATTGTTCCCCAGGGCGGACCAATGACAGGCATAGGCAATGACTACCAGATAGCTTCATTATCGAACTGCTTTGTGATTGGTAATGATGGATCTTCAGATTCATATGGAGGTATCATGAAAATCGACCAGGAACAGGTGCAACTTATGAAACGCCGTGGCGGAGTAGGTCACGACCTTTCACATATCAGACCAAAAGGAACTCCTGTGCTTAACAGTGCTCTGACCTCAACAGGCGTGGTTCCGTTCATGGAAAGATATTCCAACTCAACACGCGAAGTGGCACAGGATGGCAGAAGAGGCGCACTTATGCTTTCAATCTCCATCAAACATCCCGACTCCGGGAAGTTTATTGATGCCAAGCTTGAGAGCGGAAAAGTTACCGGGGCAAACATATCCGTTAAACTGACCGACGATTTCATGAAAGCAGTTGAAGATAAAACACTTTTCAGACAGCAATATCCAATTAAATCTGATAATCCGAAGTTTGCAAAAGACATAGATGCAGTCCAGTTATGGACCAAGATTATCCATAATGCCTGGAAATCAGCTGAGCCTGGTGTATTATTCTGGGACACAATAATAAGAGAAAGTGTTCCCGATTGTTATGCCGATCTAGGATATGCAACAGTGTCAACGAATCCTTGCGGAGAAATACCTCTTTGCCCTTACGATAGCTGCCGGCTGCTGGCTATTAACCTGTTCAGCTATGTCAACAATCCATTTAATGAAAATGCCGGATTTGACTTTGAATTGTATAAAGAGCATGTCGGACTGGCACAACGTATGATGGATGATATAATTGATCTTGAACTGGAAAAGATCGATGTAATTCTTGCAAAAATAAATGCGGATCCCGAAATTGAAGAGTTGAAAAATGTTGAAAGAAACCTTTGGAAGAATATCAGAAAAAAAGCTGAAGAGGGAAGAAGAACCGGAATTGGTATAACAGCTGAAGGGGATATGCTTGCCGGTCTTGGATTGAGATATGGAAGCGATGAAGCTATAAATTTCTCTATTGAAGTTCATAAAACACTTGCACTGGAAACATACAAATCATCAACATACCTGGCAAAGGAGAGGGGCGCTTTTGCAATTTATAATGCAGAGCGTGAAAAAAACAACCCTTTCATTCTCAGGATGAAAGAGGCCGATCCGGTTATATACAATAATATGGTCAAGTTTGGACGCAGAAACATTGCCCTTCTGACCATAGCTCCAACCGGTACCACCAGCATTATGACCCAGACAACCTCTGGAATTGAACCAATCTTTTCTACATTCTATAAAAGAAGAAGAAAGGTTAATCCTAACGATTTAGATGTAAAGGTGGCATTTCAGGATGAAGTAGGCGATTCATGGGAAGAATTCAATGTTTTTCATCATAAATTTGTCGACTGGCTGAAACTTAACGGATACGACCCCGATGAGGTTACCCGGATGAGAGATGAGGAAATTGAAACTATAATTGCAAAATCACCTTACTATAAAGCAACGGCTAATGATGTTGACTGGATAGCCAAGGTAAAAATGCAGGGTGCAATTCAGAAATGGGTCGACCATTCAATAAGTGTTACTATAAACCTGCCGGCAGAAGCAAAGGAAGAACTGGTAAGTGAGCTATATCTTACAGCATGGAAATCGGGATGCAAAGGAGCAACCGTTTATCGCGATGGTTCAAGAAACGGAGTCCTTATCGCAGGAAAGACCGAAATCCGTCCTGAAAGACCAAAACGCCCCAAAGTTCTCGATTGTGATGTGATCAGGTTTAACATCAATGAAGAAAAGTGGGTTGCTTTCGTCGGACTGAAAGAGAGCAGGCCTTATGAGATATTCACCGGTATAGCCGATGAGGAGATATTCCCGATTCCAAAAAGCATAATGAAGGGGAAAATAATCAAAATAAAGGATGAGGACGGGAAGACACGCTATGACTTTCAATTTACTGACAAATACGGGTATAAGAAAAATATTGAAGGGCTTTCGCATATGTTCAAGCCGGAGTTCTGGAATTACGCAAAGCTGATTTCAGGGGTGTTGAGGCATGAGATGCCGATACAAGACGTAGTTAATCTTGTACAGTCACTTAAGCTTGACAGTGAGTCAATTAACAACTGGAAGAACGGTGTGGAAAGAGCAATGAAAAAATATATTCCAAACGGTACAAAAGCAAAAGGCAGGTGCGGCGAATGCGGTTCGGATAACCTCGTTTATGAAGAAGGGTGTCTTATCTGTAAAGATTGCGCATCATCCAAGTGCGGCTAG
>JBAWXY010000143.1:0-6815 GCA_037143835.1 Bacteroidota bacterium | reverse complement strand
CGGGCAAATCGGGACACGTTTCCCGTCGGAAAGAAAAGTTGTTACAGATTCGGTTACCGGAACGCAGCTTACATTTCTTACAAGCAAACCTGCAGGCGATTCGAAGATATACCAGACACATAATCAGTGGACTGCCGATGGGAACTGGGTCATTTTTCGCTCAAACAGGGTACGTGGTGAAGCGATGGCAGTAAACGAAAAAACAGGAGTAATAGTGCAGGTGAGCGAAGGTGGTTATACCGGTATGCTCAATGTTGCAAGAAAATTGATGAAACTCTATTTCATGAGAAATACTCCACGAGGGCCAGGGTCAACTGTCCGCGGCGGCGGACCTGTCCAGGTAATTGAAGTTGATCTGGCAAAGTTGTTTTCCGACAGCGAAACAGGAAAATTAAAGGCAGCATCCGAATATCAGCATGTTTGCGGCACAACACCGGCTGAAATGGGTGCCGGTGGCGATATGGCACTCGATGCAGAAGAGGAGTTAGTTTATTTCAGAGTCGGGAAGGAAGAATCTGCAAAACACCTTCCGGAGGGGACAAAGATCTCTGCTAATTTCGGACCGAGGAACATGGGTGCCGGACCTGCAGGAATAGGAAGCATGAATTTAAAAACCGGCGAGTCAAAATTCGTTGTTGCAGTACCGTTTCAGATTGGTCATATCCAAACCAATTCATGGGTTCCGGGGGAGATAGTGTTCTGCTGGGAGACAGGGGGAAAAGCACCACAACGCACCTGGACAGTAATGGCAGACGGAACCGGTTTACGACCTTTATATCCGGAATCAGACTATGAATGGGTAACCCACGAGGCAGTAATCTCAAAAGATGAAGTTGCTATTGCAATTATGGGCCACCGGAAAGTTGGAACCGGTAAAGCATCAGACGCACAGGCAACCCCTGAAAAACCAGCTGATCCGAAAAATCCAGGACAAGAACAAGGATGGGGTCTCTCCGGTACCCGCGAAAAACCAACAGGACTCGGAATAGTAAATCTCCGGACCCGTGAAATGACAATTGCCGGGCAGACCCCTTCGGGCAGCGGACTCTGGCATGTAAATGGCTCATTTGATGGTCGCTGGGCGGTAGGGGATGATTTTTCAAGGGGAATATATCTGATCGACAGACATACACATGAGATGATACTACTGTCTACCGGACATAAGGAGACAGCATCAGACCATCCTCATCCCACATTCAGTGCCGATGGAACTAAAATTGAGATCCAGTCTGCCATGCTGTCTGATAATAGCAAATCAATGAATATCTGTATTATACCGGTACCTGAAGCATGGCTTAAGAGGAAGTAAAGAATTTACGAATCTCAAGAACCCCTGAAAACCAACAGTGCTAATTCCATCCATCTGAGTTAAATCCTGGGTGGATGGTTTTTAATTTAAAGTTGTATTTGGTTTAAACAAATTGTAAATTTGATACATCTTTGAACATGGGAACGGGTTCTGCATCGATCCGACACATCGGTACAAGAAAAAAGATCCGACTTAAAACTTATAAATGGAGGTTATTGTTATGAAAACAAAAAGTTCTTTTTCAGTATTAATCTTTTTTGTCATTCTTGCCATCGGTTTGGCTTTAGCATATTCCGGTTATGGCTTTCAGCAAAGTACAGGAGCTATATGGGTTGGAGCTATTTCCTTCCTTGTTGCCCTCATTGTTTCTTCTTCAATAAAGATCGCAGATCAGTGGGAAAAAGCAGTAGTATTGCGGTTAGGACGTTTCCATTCTCTCAGGGGACCAGGACTCTTTTTTATAATACCCATCATTGACACCGTTCCTTACTGGATTGACCTCCGCGTCATTACAACTTCTTTTACGGCAGAAAAGACCCTTACAAAAGATACTGTGCCTGTTGATGTGGATGCAGTCCTGTTCTGGAAAGTTCTGGATGCCAAGAAGGCTGCTCTTGAAATAGCCGAATACAGAAGCGCAATTAACTGGGCCTCCCAGACAGCCCTGCGTGATGTTATCGGCAAGACCATGCTGTCGGAGATGCTCGAAGGGAGGGACAAGATGAGCGAAAAGCTTCAGAAGATCATTGATGAGCGTACCGAACCATGGGGTATCAATGTGATTTCGGTTGAGGTTAAAGATGTTCTGATCCCTTCTTCGCTGCAGGATGCAATGTCGATGCAGGCCCAGGCTGAAAGAGAACGTCAGGCCAGGGTAATCCTGGGTGATTCTGAACGACAGGTGGCAGAAAAGTTTGGAGAAGCTGCAAAAACATATGAAAACAATCCTGTAGCTCTTCATCTGAGAGCAATGAACATGCTGTATGAAGGATTGAAGACGAACTCCACAATAGTAATTGTTCCAAGCTCAGCACTTGAAACCATGCAGTTAGGGGGGTTGGCTGGAATGACAGCATTAACCATGGGATTGAATAAGAAACGTGAAAAAAAAGAGAATGATAATGAGCCTGGGAAAATAAAATAACACCAATAACCATTGGAGGTTAACGCGACAGCATCTCATTCCGGAATAAACTGAGCACTAGTTTTCAGTGTTTTAAAATATCATAAGCCATAGTATAATTGACTATTATATTGCACGATACTCTTTTCTCATATGCTCAAATATATCCCTAAATGATTGCTCTGCAGCTCCGGGATTTGCATCTAAGGCGTTTGAAAAAGAAGTCAACAAACAGCGTAGTGAAATTATACAAGGTAAAAACACGATAAAATAGACGTAAAACAGACATGAACACATCAAAACATAGGATTTACAGTCAAAAATTTGTTTCAGATTTACATTACGAAATGATGCAGCAAATAAGAAATTGTCAGACAGAGGACGAACTTAACAGGATTGTTCAAAAAAACATAAGGCTGATTACAGGTTCTAAGGTAATTGACTGGGCAGTTTACAAACGACGTTGTGAAATTATACAGCTTGAAAAGCAGATATAAAATTGTATTATCTGTAAATTAACCTTGAAAAGCAAATGGAGCATCTTGGACCTTTGCTATGGTTTTTGCAAATATAACTTCCATTCTCTCTTGAACTTCACCTGATTGTATATCAACATGACAAGAAACCATGAATAAAATCCTCACAAAAATTTCTATTTATATCACGTTAGTCATTTCTCTCTTAAGTTGTAATTCAAATAATACTACGAGAGATTTTAATGAGTTTGCTCTTTACTCAACCAAAGAAGGTTTTGATTCTATAGTTGGATTTAATAAAATGACACCAATTATTGATCGATACTTTTCAATTCCAACTAATCAGAATCTATTTAAGAAAATAAGCATTTTACTTGATTCCGTGTCAGCACACAATTTCAATAATTTGAAAATTGAAGTTTTAGGAATTGATAAAAATGAAAGTGATAATAAAATATTAAAAATAAACCTAAAGGAAAATCCTGGTTTTATAATGCCTGATAGTCTGGGCCATTATCGTAGTTGGTACGACTTCTTCCAGGGATCAATGGGTGGAGAGCAAACTACCATTATTCTTATCGAATCTACATTACAGAAACAATATAAGGGTGAGTGGGTGGACGCTGTTGAGTTCTATTACCAAAATGAAAAAATTAAAGAATGGGATCATACATCTTTATCAGGAATAATTAAACGGAATTAATATCACATTGCCTAAGTGGTACAGGTATGATTTAAATTTTCGCTACCTGCAATAAATGCACAAGGACCGCAAACATACATTGAAAATAAAACAGCAATAGAACAACAAAATGTTTCAGTATAGTTTTAACAATAACCGAACAAAAAACCTCGATATTGTTGTGTATCAAGACTTTGTTTATTTGAATTGGTAGCCCCACCAGGAATCGAACCTGAATCTAAGGTTTAGGAAACCTCCATTCTATCCATTGAACTATGGGGCCAATTTCAGTCGCAAAAGTATATCTTTTTTTTCCTTTATTCAAACCTCGTAATTTATAATAGGATATTGATAAATGAAAAAAAACCACCCCAAGCCTTCGCTAAAGCTATGGCTTATAAAACTTGCCCCTCCCGGGAGGGGATTTTTAAATAAGCAAATTACCAAATAAACGGAAAATCTTGCGTCGTGAGTCCATCTTATTCTGTTTTGAAAAATAAACTACCTTTGATTCTTTAAAATATTAGTATTATGAACTGGATAGATGCTGCTATTATAATTATTCTTATTTTATCATTGGTAATGGGGTTTATTAACGGGCTGGTAAAGGAAGTGGCTTCGCTTGCTGCATTGATCCTTGGTATCTGGGGGGCCATTAAATTCTCAAACTTTACTGCTGAAAAGCTTTACGATTATTTTGATATGACAGGGCAATATGTCGGTATTATTGCATTCCTTGTCACATTCGGGATTATTGTTGTAATAATTCATTTTATCGGCATATTAGCTGACAAACTTGTGGATGCAGTTTCTCTTGGCTTCATAAACAGACTGCTTGGGATAGTATTCGGCCTGTTAAAATCGGTGCTGATAATGAGTGTTTTCTTTGTAGTTCTGAATGCTATAGATGCACGGAGGCCCTTCCTTCCCAAGGAAAGAATTGAAGAGTCGATGTTTTTTAATCCCATTTCTGATATAGCTCCGGCGATTTTCCCGATTATAGGAGAGGGAGGTTTTAACCGTAGCTTTAACCGGTTTAAAAAGAAGCCTGAAGAGGTGACTATCTGACCCTGTTTATTATATTTGCAATTCTGAAAAATCGATTTATGAATTTTGTTGAAGAACTGAAATGGAGAGGCATGATACACGACATTATGCCCGGGACTGAAAATTTACTTAAAAAAGAAAAGACAAGCGGATATATCGGGTTCGATCCAACTGCCGACTCATTGCATATCGGGCATATGGTGCAGATTATGATGCTCATGCATTTCCAGCGGGCCGGACATACACCGATTGCTCTTGTTGGCGGAGCAACAGGAATGATTGGCGATCCTTCAGGTAAATCGGAGGAGCGAAACCTGCTTGATGAGGCATCCCTGAGGAAAAACCAGGAAGCCATAAAAAAGCAACTCTCAAAATTCCTCGATTTCCAGTCGGATAAAGAGAATAAGGCTCTCATGGTAAATAACTACGACTGGATGAAAGAATTTTCTTTCCTCGGTTTTATCAGGGAGATCGGGAAGCACATCACTGTTAACTATATGATGTCGAAAGACTCTGTTAAGAAAAGAATCGGGGCTGAAGTTAAAGAGGGAATGTCGTTTACGGAGTTTTCGTACCAGCTTGTACAGGGTACTGATTTCCTGGTCCTATACAACAATTACAACTGTAAGCTCCAGATGGGTGGTTCAGATCAATGGGGGAATATCGTAACAGGCACGGAGCTTATAAGGCGCAAGGCTGGTGGAGAAGCTTTTGCTCTTACCTGTCCGCTGATAACAAAATCAGACGGAACAAAATTTGGTAAAACAGAATCCGGAAATGTATGGCTCGACCCTGAAAAAACAACCCCTTATCAGTTTTACCAGTTCTGGTTGAATGTTTCTGATGAAGATGCTGCAAAATATATTAAAATCTTTACTATTCTGAATCAGAAGGAGATTGAAGATATCGTTTCAGAGCATAATAAAGCTCCTCATGAACGTCTTTTGCAGAAAAGACTTGCCGAAGAGGTAACTGTCATGGTTCATTCCCGTGAAGATTATGAAGGTGCTGTAGAAGCATCACAGATATTATTCGGAAAGGGAACAACAGAATCACTTAAAAAGATGGGAGAAAGCACCTTTCTGTCTGTTTTTGAAGGAGTTCCGGTGTTTGATGTTAAGAGTGAAATCCTTCAGAATGGAGTCACAATTACCGACCTGTTTACAGAACATTCACAGGTATTTGCTTCAAAGGGAGAGTTAAGAAGACTTGTTCAGGGTGGTGGCCTGAGCATAAACAAGGTGAAGATCGAAAATCCTGATATGGTTGTTGGCCGGGAAATGCTACTGAACAATAAATATCTGCTTATACAGAAAGGAAAGAAAAACTATTACCTGATAAGGGTAACTTAAAGACTATTTTACAAGATCAGCCGATAATTATGCCTTTACTCTTTCAACATAAGTCCTGTCGCGCGTGTCGATTTTAATCTTATCGCCTGTATTTACAAACAAAGGGACCATAATTGTTGCTCCATTTTGAACTTTAACCTGTTTTAATGTATTAGTGGCTGTATCTCCTCTTAATCCGGGCTCCGAATAGGTAACCTCCATTACAACAAATTGAGGAATATCAACGGAGAGGGTGGTTTCAGTATCGGCATGTACAACTATCTCAACGCTCTGGCCTTCCAGCAGAAAATCAAAATTTTCAATTAATGTTTCCTGAACATGGATCTGTTCAAATGTTTCAAGGTGCATGAAGTAATAACCCATATCATCCTTATAAAGAAACTGATACGGACGTCTTTCAACTCTTGCCAGATTAACTTTAGTTCCGGAAGAAAAAGTATTATCAATTACCCTTCCTGTTTTAAGGTTTTTAAGTTTTGTCCGCACGAAAGCCGGTCCTTTACCTGGTTTAACATGCTGAAATTGCACAATTGTATAAAGGTCATTGTTGAACTCAATGACTAACCCATTCCTAAAATCTGCAGTACTTGCCATAAATATTTAAGTTATTCTCAATGTTAATTTAAATTATTTCTTATTAATTTCAAGGGGGTATGACAGTCCTTCAGAACTTATTATCTCAACTGTAAATGCCCCCACAAAGATATCAAATCGAATCTTAACCGGTAATAAATTTTTATCAGCTGAAAACCAGAACGAAACATCCTCTTCAGTTTTAAACAGACGTCCGGTTTCTGTTACCGGATTAAATTTATAGCACCTGATT
>JBAWXY010000142.1:0-6868 GCA_037143835.1 Bacteroidota bacterium | reverse complement strand
AGGCTTTTTCTTTTGTCGGGGTGGCAGGATTCGAACCTGCGACCCTCTGGTCCCAAACCAGATGCGCTAACCGGGCTGCGCTACACCCCGAACATCGAAGCGCAAAAGTATCATTAGTTTTCTAATTTCATAACATATCGACGGTAAAAAATCTTACTATTATTTTAAGCCAATTTTTATGACCCCATTAGCTCCTTTAGATCCATACATTACTGCGCCAATATCATCTATAAATTCAATTGTTTTTACATACGTTGGAATTACATATGAAATATCGGTAACAATCTTCTCATCAACCACATAAAGGACCTGGGGATTAGAATCAAAAGAACGAACTGCTTTATTATAAACAACGTTTCCCTTCACAGTGACATCATAAATCTCACTACCAATTAGTTCATAAATAGAATTATATTTTGAATAATCCTTTACATTTTTGAGTTGATTTGAGTTAATTGCTTCCTTGATAGCTGTTTCAGTGATATGTCCATTATTTACTGCATCGTTATAACTGGTTTCATTATCTATTAAGATAAGGTCTATTGTGTAGTTGTTTTGTTTTCCTACCCTGATTTTTTTCTCCCTGAAACCAGATGCGGAAACTGTCAGAACATCCTTTTCAAAACTTTTAATAACAAACTTGCCAACAAAATCAGTATATGCAATATCCCCGGATCTTAAAGCAAGCACTTTTGCTTTATTTAAAGGAAACTGACTGGAGGTAGTGACGATGCCTGAAACAGACTTTATTTCCTGTGCACTTGCTTCAAATCCAATAATAAATATTATCAGTATTGAAATTATATAAAAAAGTTTTGATTTCATCCCTTAATTTCAGATTATGTCAAAGTTACAAAAAAATTAAAGAGAATACAAAGCCAGTAATGACCATCCGACAAAGGTCATTTTTATTATATACACTAACGCATGGATCAGCGATGCCAATCCTGCAATTTCTGAACTTCAAACAGCTTTAATAAAACTTCAGGCATTAAAGCCAGGTTGGTATTTCTCCAGTCCAACAGCTTCTTCGAATGATCTTACAAACCTCATTAAAAATGTAGAATATTCCTCTTGTTCAAAATAATTATAAGTCTCGTCCGGAGTGGAAGGAATATCTTCGAAGCGATTAACTTCAGTTGATTTACCCAATTCTGGTTCAGTAAAATCAATTCGCTCACCATCAATCCGGTTATAAAAATGCCAGCCTTTTTTCTTAGGTGTCTTCAGAATTTCACCGCCAAAAATGTCATGAATTATTAGTGAAGCAGCACTACTCTGATCATCTACGGGGTTTTCGGGAATCCATCCTGGATTGTTATCCAATGTCAAACTGTGTTTCAGTGCCTCTTGCACAACCATCCTATTAAACATATTCTTTTGCTTTTTGGGTTAGCTGAATCATGTAAAAAAATTGAATTATTTCATTGATAACTTGATTTTGTCATGAATGAAACTTCACATAGGAAAGTTAAACCCTTTGAATTTAAAATATATTACAAAACTTTGGTAAAAAGTTACATGATTCACACATTCACTAAAGTTCTGCGCCTTTTGTGGCCAGGATTTTTGTGGGTGAAAAAAATGTTAAATGGTAGTATTTAAGGATTGTTCTGCTTTTTGAAGTCTGAAATATCAACTACCGACAAAAGGCATTTCCGGTCATCGCCGGTAACTATGCCTTCCATATAAACAAAGCATAAAGGATTATCGTCATATCCAAGCATCAATTCGCAGGATTCTTTAACATTACTGGTATAAACTTTACTGAAAAATTTGTTAAATACAGGCTTCGAATCTTCGGAAACGAATAGCTTAAAGTTGCTGTTTACCAAAGCAAAGCGTTTTTCACCAAGCAATTCGGCACCAGTAAAGTTCAAATCGCAGATACTACCATCACTGTCGAGTGTAAAATAGCCCATCGGGGCAAAATCGTACATCATGGTGTATTTTTTAAGAGCCGTTTCTGCCGTTTCATTTGCCTGGTGCAACTCTTCGTTCTGCATTTCTAATTCTATCTGGTGCACCTGCAGTTCGTGCAGGAGCTTTTTCGCGTCAGCTTCAATAGCCGGAATGTCAACTTTTTTTTGCTTCTCTTTCAGGAGCTCTTCGGCTTTTCTGCGCAGCATTTGGGCATCTGTAAGATTCTGTTCTTCGTTAGTCATAGTATAATTATTCTTTTAGTGATAAAATCATTCCTGTTGCCATTTTCAGGTTATTAAGCAGTACATTTACGGAACATTTAACAACTGACGTATTACCACCGGCTGCTATTACCTGCATTTTGAATTTGCCATCCAGCTCTTTTTTCAGCAGCTTATTCATATCATTTTCAGTCTTTTTTCGCACCGGTTCAGGAATAAACATCTGAATAAAATTCTGGTCTACTGCATCCTCACGTTTTTTGCCCAAAAATTTTTCAGCTTCAGTATTAAACTCCAGTATTTTCCCATCGGTTGATAATTTAATTATTTTATCTGACGATGAATTTAAGAGCAAACGATTCATCTGCTCTGTTTCGTGTAATTTTATTTCCACCTGCTTGAGATCGGAGATGTTGAAAAAAGTGATGACCAGGCCGTCTATTCTGTCATCGAATGTGCGGTAGGGCATAATGCGATTGGAAAACCATCGCCCGTCTTTGGTAGGAATTGGTTTTTGTATAAATACGAGTGTCTTTAATACTTCGTGAGCATCGGCAGCCAATTCGGGGTATATAAGGTCTGAAACCAGGTCGGTAAAAGGTCGTCCTATGTCGCTTTTTATCAATTTAAAAATTTTGGTCGCCTGAATGGTATAGCGACGGATATTCAATTCTTTGTCGAGAAACAAAGTAGCAATATCGGTGCTGTTGAGCAGGTTTTTCATATCATTGTTCACCCGCGAAAAATCATCTACCTTCGACTGCAATTCAGCGTTCACCGTTTGAAGTTCTTCATTCAGGCTTTGCATTTCTTCTTTTGAAGTCGTAAGTTCTTCATTTGTAGATTGCAGTTCTTCATTTGTAGATTGTAATTCTTCGTTTGTAGATTTCAGTTCTTCCTGCGAAGTCTGCACTTCATCGAGAGTGTTCTGTATCTCTTCACGAGCATGCTGCAACTCTTTCTCCAACTCCGATTGCCTGACACTGTCTAAAGTCTTCTTTCCTTTTTTTGCCCGCAGTTTGATGTCAGTAATCTCCGGCACATCAGTAAAAATTATCATTATCTTGCCGTTTAAAGGCTCGGGTTTATCAATCCATTGAATGTTAACATTTAAGGTATGCGTATCACCGTTTGTACCAACTTTGATATTGCGCAAAACCACAGATTCTTTTTTCATTATGGCTTTGCGAAAGGCAACAGGAAATTCGTTGCGCAAACCTTCGCGTAACATTGCAAAAATATTCAGGTTTGCTTTACCAACCGCCGGCTCCAGATATTTTCCCGTACGTCCGCTTATGTAAATGATGTCGCCATTTTCGTTCACCAGAACACCGACAGGTGAAAAATGCTGCAACAACAGCTGGTCGGCAAGCGTTTGAATATTCAGGGTTGATCCGGCAGGTATTTGTTTTTCAATATTGACCGGTTTGGTACTGGAAAATGAAGAAGGAAAATCGAATAATTCAGGCATCAGGGTAGTAACGGAGCGTTTGTAAATTTTTAATTTGGAATCCACAGGTGAAAAAAGGTGACTCTGCGTTCCAAGTGTTTCGGAGTTGCCCAGAAGTATAATTCCTTCAGGGTTAATACTATAGTAAAACAGCCCGATCAATTTTTTTTGCAACTCGGTATCCATGTATATAAGCAGATTGCGGCACGACAGGATATCGATCTTGGTAAAAGGCGCATGCATTATAATGTTGTGTTGTGCAAACACAACTTTTTCCCTTATTTCAGTCTTGACACGATAGCCGTCTTCTGTGGAAATAAAAAAGCGATTCAGGCGATCTGGTGATACATCGGCAGAAATATTTGCAGGAAATATGCCTTTTCTGGCTATCTCAATAGCTTCATTGTCGAGATCGGTAGCAAATATCTGTAACGAACGGTTTCCGTGCGATTTGATTTTTTCAAGCGCTTCTTTAAACACTATGGCTAATGAATATGCCTCTTCTCCGGTAGAACACCCTGGTACCCATGCCCGCAATATTGAACCCTCTTGCTGGTTAGCAATAATATCTGGAATAACCTTCTCTTTCAACATTTCCCATACTAAAGTATCGCGAAAAAAACTAGTTACGCCAATCAACAATTCTTTGAAAAGAATATTCGCTTCCTTTGGATTTTCCTGCAAAAAGAGGACATATGAAGATATCTTATCAATTTTGTGGACTACCATGCGTCTTTCGATGCGGCGATACACCGTATTTTTTTTATACAACGAAAAGTCGTTGCCGGTATAGTTTCGCAGCAGAATAATAATTTTTTCGAGAGCGCTTTTGTCTTTAATCTCTATATCCTGATCTGATTTGACGACAGGAATATGTTTAAGAAAACCCATGAGCTTCGCAGGCAACTCGTTGGCTGGAGCCACAATATCGGCCACCACGGAATCGATGGCATTGCGGGGCATGCTGTCGAATTTTGCCGTGGCAGGGTCCTGTACCATCACTATTCCGTTATTTTCTTTTATGGCACGGATTCCTGAACTGCCGTCGGAGCCCATGCCCGAAAGAATGAGACCGATACTTCGTTCATGCCGGTCGTCGGCAAGCGAGCGTAGGAAAAAATCAATCGGAAGGCGCAGTCCTCTTGCTTCCACTGGTTTAAACAGGTGAAGCACCCCCTTTAATATAGACATGCTCGTGTTTGGCGGAATTACATACACGCAGTTTACTTTTACAGCCATACGGTCTTTTACCTGAAAAACTTTCATTCTGGAAATTCGCTGAAGCAGCTCCGGCAACATACCTTTTTGTGTAGGATCCAGATGTTGGATAACAACATACGCCATTCCACTGTTTTCAGGCACATTACCCAAAAATTGCTCCAACGCTTCCAGTCCGCCGGCCGATGCGCCGATACCGACTATTGGAAACGGACCGATATCTGAATCTGAAGTTTTTTCTTTTGAAGATACTGTCAGTTTTAGTTTCTTAAGTTTCACTCGCAATGTTTTATGTTACATACATCTTAAAGTATCAAAGATATATTTTTTTGTGATTGAGTATCATTGATGCTTAATGAGTGGTGTTTTTTTTGCAAGTTCACGGGCCTGACCAACCCAGTTATCCTTTTCGATACGACCGGGAATAATTTCCAGTACCTCAGTAATGGTTTCTATATCTGTGTGTGTAAGCTTACTGATCTGATCAAAAGTATATATATCGAGCGCGTTTAATCGTTCTTCAACCCATAATCCAAGTCCATCAATCAGGGTTAAATTATTAGCCTCGTGTTTATGGGCAAACCCTAACCTGTCGTAGTAAATTCTTCCCCTTCTTTCCCTGATGCGCTTAAGGAGTTCAGTCTTATTGCCTGCGATACGGACAAGTTCCCGTGCCTGAAGTATCCATTCATCTCTTTCAATTCTGCCGGGGAAGTATTCAATTGCCTCAGCAACAGCAACAACATCTTCTTTGGTAAAATTACTGATCTGTCGGAAAGTATATATATCCAGCACATTGAGTTTTTCCTGAATCCATCCGCCAATACCGCTGATGATGGTTAAGTCATCCGCTTCTTCTTTTTTGGCAACTCCTATCCTATTGTAGAAAATGTTCGTCTTTCTTTCACTGATTCGTTTAAACAGCTCCGTCCTGTTATCTTTGTCATGCACAAGTTCCCTGGCTTGTGCAACCCATTCGTCCCGTTCAATCCTGCCTGAAAAGTATACAATAGCAACATTAATCGTTTCAATATCCTGAGCAGTGAATTTACCGATCTGTCTGAAAGTATAAATATCTAATGCATGCAGTCTTTTCTCAATAAAAGGACCAATACCACTGATCATCTTCAGGTCATCCTTTTCTGCCATTGTGGCTGTTCCAAAACTTTTGTAATCCAGTAAGTGCTTACGTTCTGCAATATGCACCAGAATAAGATGTTCAATTTCTTTGTCCTTTTCATCCAGACTTTTATGCAGATTACTTATTTCCCCATTAAGGTTGACGATACGGTTATTCAATTCATGCTTGTCGGATTCAATAGCTTTAATTCTCTTTGTATAAATCGACTTATAATAAAGCCATGCAGTTACATACCCAATGATTGCAGCACCCAGTAATAATGAAATTATCACAATGGTTGCTTCACCTTTTGTCTGTGCTAAAAGAATTGTTAAAGTATTCATGATTTTAGTGTTTTATAGTTATTGCTGTTCTCCTGTTATTTGCTCTTCCTGATGTTGTATTATTATCATCTACAGGCTCTTTCTCGCCCTTAGATTCTATTATGATCTTATTTGCAGGCAAGCCCTTGCTTTCAAAAAAATGCTGCACACTTTGAGCCCGCCGGTAACCCAGAGCCTGATTATACTCATCGGATCCGACTGCATCGGTGTGCCCTGTGATACTGAGCCTGGCTTGTGAATTTTGATCCAGATACGCATTTGATTCATTAACGTATTTGTCTGTCTCTGCATCAGAATTGAATTCAGATTTGTCATATGCAAAGTAGATTAACAGGTTTTTGGGGATTACTGCCTGTTCACGCACTAATGGCTTAGATAAAGTGTCTACAGCGATGACATCTCTCTGGTTGACGGAAGTTTCGATAGTTTCGGTTTCATTACACAATCCTTTTACCTTACATACATAGATATAAGTTGATAGTGCTGACCAGCAAAATAATGCAAGAAATCCAATTACCAGAATTTTCATTGGTTTAAATTTTTCATTTGTGAAATGAGATTATAAAGCATAAATATACAGTCATACACCGGC
>JBAWXY010000141.1:0-6928 GCA_037143835.1 Bacteroidota bacterium | reverse complement strand
CCAGTCTAATGTTCCCATAATAATTACTTTTGTTATTATTAATAATTACGTTATATAATAAGGTATAAATATACTTTGATATGATGAAAAAAATCATATTAAAGAAAACACATTTTTTTATTATCTATGATTTGTTCACAACAAATTTATAAAAAACAATTTAAATGTAAGGATTACACTTAAAAAAATACAAGATCATCGAAATTCTTTTTATCTACTTCGCGAGATGGGTTTGGAGTGAAGTGGATTTCAGTGTAACTCGGACTTCCATTCTTCGAGTGAGGATTGAATAAAATCAATGATTTTCTGATTTTCCTCCTTCCCGTTTCCGGTAACCCGGAATGGTTCGCCGAATTTTATATGAATGGGTTTATGGTGATCGATAGGGCTAAGTTCTTTTATCAGCTTCCCAGTACCCCAAAAATCAGTTTTAATAGCGACAGGAACAACTTCTACCCCGGCTTTCTTTGCAAGCTTAACACCAAGAGAATTGAACTCCTCCGGTTTGAACTCAAGACTTCTTTTACTCTGGGGAAAAATAATTATTGAAATCCCTTTGGATAATAATTCGGCTCCGCCATTCATCACAGCTTCAAAATCTTTTCGAGGATCGGTTCTTCCTACCACAATAGGATTCCTCGATCTCATAACATCACCAAAAAGGGGATGTTTTACGAGACTTTCTTTTACAACAAATGTAACCTCCCTATGTGGTGCAATTAACCCTGGAAAGATCATGGTTTCAAGAGTACTCATGTGATTGCTGATAAAGAGAACAGGTCCGGTTGATTTAGTTATATTTTCCATCCCGGTTATATGAAACTTACCACCTGTCTTTTCAATGAATCTGAAAATTTCGAAAGATGAACCGGCCCATGCTTTTGTATCATAGGTTTTCCTGATAGCTTCCTTTCTGGTCCGCAGAACGACAGAGGCATATTTCAAATTGAAGTAGAAACGATTGTTTAAAAGAATTTTTTCTTTGAAAGTTAAGTGTTCCTTTTCAGGTGTATGGTAAGTGTATGAATCAAAATAGCCTCTCTGCATCGGAATCTGATATTAAAACAATTTTCAAATTCTTAAATTTTGAGTGGTGAAAAGTTAAATTTCATTTCCAATTTTAAAAAGTCATTGTTCATCTTCTCCAATCTTTAACATGGCATCCCTGTATTTATCCATAAGCTCCTTATTAAGGTTGAGGGGTGGTTTTGCTCCTTCAGGCAGGAATGATTTATAAGGATGATCCTTAGAATACATTGCAAATTCGCTTTTTATATCATCCAGCAATTTTGGTTTGGTCAGCAGATCGAGAGCTGTTGCTGCCATGACTTTAGCGCCTTTATTAAGCCCTTTCCATGCAGCTGTACCATAGCCGGAAGCTACTGTTGACCAGTGGTGACTTATCTCCCCAGGCACTCCGCCCGGGAAATTAAGTGTTGCTGTCGGGGCTATCAATGTTACTTCTCCAACATCGGAAGAGCCACCTCCTACCTGTACATCCGAAGGCTGATGCAACGGTTTAATCTTAATGGGATAACCGATCTCTTTCTCTCCAAGTTCTTTCTGAAGAGACTTTGCGAAAATCTGCTCCTGTTCTGTCCAATCAGGCATGCCAACCAGTTCAATGTTCCTCTGGATTGTTTCAGCCATACCTTTATTCGAATGGCGCTGATGGACAGCAGTAAGAATAGTAACTGTATCGAGAATAGTGCCTGAAGCTAATGCTGCTCCTTCGGCACAATCAAGAACACGTTTGTACATCTCCTCCAGTCTGTCATCTGTATTTCTTATGTAATACCAAACCGAAGCTCTGCCGGGTACCACATTGGGAGCTTCGCCACCCTCAGTAATTACATAATGCAGACGATAGGTATAAAACAGATGCTCACGGAGATAATTGGAAGCAATATTCATTAGCTCAACACCATCGAGTGCGCTTCTTCCGGCCCATGGTGCACCCGCAGCATGCGCTGTTTTCCCTTTGAAAGAAAAAACAACCGACATTACCGCATTCCCGTTTACCCCATAACTGGTTGATAAATCAGAAGAAGCGTGGTTATCTATCACCGCATCAACATCTTTGAACACTCCCTCCCTTACCATGTATGGCCGGCTTATTACGGTCTCTTCGGCGGGTGATCCGAAGAATTTTATTGTTCCCTGAAGATTATTCTGTTCCATACTTTTCTTTACAGCTATTGCTGCAGCAATTCCGGCAGCACCCATCATGTTATGCCCACACCCATGCCCGGGGGCACCGTCGACAACAGGTATCTGGAGAGGGCTCAAAGCTTTTTGCGATAACCCCGGTAATGCATCGAATTCGCCGAGGATACCAATAACAGGCTTCCCGTTGCCCCATGATGCAACGAAACAGGTAGGCATTCCCGCAACACCTTTTTCAACTTTAAAACCCTCTTCTTCAAGTGTTTTAATCAGAATGGCTGAAGATTTAAATTCCTGCATTCCCAGTTCGGCATAATTCCAGATCGCATCTGAAATAATCCCGAACTTCTTAATAATTAAGCTGTCACCAAGATATTCAAGAGCACTCTTTTTTGCTTTATAGAGATCAGCTTTCCCAAGTAAATCAATTTCAGCCTTTTTTTGAGAAAAAATCAGACCCGTTGAAAGAAAGATGAAAATAATTGTAAGAAATACACTTCTGCGAAGGGAAAAAGTTTTCATTGGATTATGAATTAAAAACTTATCAGGAATAATCTGTTTACAAATCTAATATTTAAATTTGAACATATTCTAACTGAAATCGGTCACAATCTGCTGATCAACGGCATAAAGAGAAGCATCAGCGACAAGCCGGTCAGAACAACAACAGCACTCCAGCCGATAATGTTCTGATGAGGTTTGTTTACATAAATCCCCATAATCTTTTTATTGTTTATTAAGAGGATCATGCTCACGAGCACTACAGGCAGCAGTATACCGTTAATCACCTGTGACCAGATTGAGATCTGAATCAGAGGAGCATTTGGAATTAAAATAATAATTGCCGAAATAATCAGAATCCCTGTGTAGAAAATATAAAACTCTTTTGCCTCATCCCATTTTTTGTCAATACCCGCCTCGAAACCAAAAGCTTCTGAAACATAGAAAGCAGTAGCTAAAGGCAATATAGTTGCTGAGAAAATTGATGCCACGAAAAGTCCGAAAGCAAATACATGTGATGCCAGTTTCCCGGCCAGCGGTTTCAGGGCAAGTGCAGCATCTTTCGCTTCATTAATCTGAATCCCGTTTGGATGCAGAGTTGATCCGCATGCAACCATAATAAAGAAAGCAACAACGACCGTTACAACACATCCTACAGCAATATCTATAAGAGTGTATTTATAATTCTTCATTTTCAGACCCTTCTCAATTACAGAAGATTGCATATAAAACTGCATCCAGGGGGCAATGGTTGTCCCAACCAGAGCAATTACCATTGCAAAGCTCTGTGTGTTCATTTCAAGTTGAGGATGAATAATTGAAGATCCAATTTCTCCCCAATCCGGTTTACTCATTAATGCCGAAACCACATAAGTAAGTAATGAAACACTGAAAATCAGAAATATACGTTCCGCAATCTTGTATGTTCCCTTTACAACCAGGAACCAGACCATTAAAGCTACTATAGGTACTGAAATATACTTGCTTATACCAAATATCTCCATGCTTCCTGCAACACCTGCAAATTCTGTTGTTGTATTGCCGATATTTGAAAATAGTAATCCTATAAAAATGAAAAAGGTGATCTTCATACCGGCATTTTCGCGTATCAGATCCGAAAGGCCTTTCCCCGTAACGATACCCATACGGGCATTCATCTCCTGTATAACCAGTAAAACAATGAATGAAGGAATAAGTGTCCAGATAAGGCCATAACCGTACATTGCTCCGGCTACCGAGTAGGTGGTTATCCCACCGGCATCATTATCAACACTTCCTGTAATTATTCCCGGTCCAAGGATGGCAAAAAATATTGCCAGGTTTTTAAAAAAATTGGATTCTTTCCGTTTTATCCTGAACATATTACCAGTCCTTTACCTTTTTTTAGTTCTTCTCTTATTTATCAGATCCTCAATGACATCGTCAACAACAACCATTCCCTGAAGCTGGTTATTGGGGTCAACAACCGGAACTGCCAGAAGATTATATTTTGAAATTAATTCTGCTATATCATCAACTTTCTGATTATCGTAAAGAAATACAGGTTCCGACTTCATTATCTGGCTGACCAGCGTATTGGGTTGGGCAACAACAAGATCGCGCAGGTTGAAAGTACCTATCAATTCATCATTTGTCTCTGTCACAAACAGGTTGTACAACTCGGCAGCTTCCGGTTTTTTAATACGGAGTTCATCAATTACCTCCTCAACTGTTATTCCGGGTTTAAAAGATAATATATCGGTTGTCATGAGGCTTCCGACCGAATTGTCAGAGTATTCAAGCAGATCCCTGACTTCTTGTGAAGACTCCATATCCATCTCTTTCAGAAGAAGTTCTGCCCTTTCATCTTCAAGTTCATCAAGAATATCGGCTACCTCGTCAGCAGGCATCTTTTCAAGAACATCTGCAGCTTTATTTAACGGCAGGTTTTCAACAATATGTATCTGTGCATGTGTTTCAAGTTCCTCAAGAACATCAGCTGCTTTTTCTTCATCAAGTGAAGAGAAGACCGACATACTGGATTTTTTACCCAGGTCTTCAAGTATATCAGCAATATCTGATGGGTGAAGAGTATGAAGCTTGGCATAACTCTTTGAAAGTCTGATATTAAGATTTGAATGATCAATAGCCTGAACATCATCCCAAAGGATAAATTTTGCAGGTAAATTTATTTTAAAAAGAGAGAGAAATCTTTTTATCGGTAAAGAGATTCCTATTCTGCGCAACAGTCCCTCAATCCCGATATCAACGGCTATAGCGAATGTTCCGGCAGGCAGTGTTGCAAGCCTCACATCATTAACCCTTACGAGCTTGCGTCCATTCATATCCACTATTTGCTTATCCTGGATATTTTCGACGAGTAGCAGACCGTTATCAATTTCCTCTTTGCCAAGTTCAATCAGATCAGTACAGGTTACATTAAGCACTTCTCTTGCTTTTGTAACCATGAAACTTTTAAAGGAATAGAAACCGGTTTCTTTTTGAATCTTAAGTCTGACACCAACAACAAGTTGCTGGTTTGGGTCATTGTTTCCCGAAGGCACTGCATTAACAAGTAAATCTTTAATTATTCCAATAGCATCGCCATCGGCTCCAAATGCTTCCTTACCGATTATTCCGCTTAAATAAAATGTTGTGAGTGAAGTCATAGTCACCTCCTTGCTGTTTCTGATACAGGAGGACGTGACCAATGCGACCGGCTACCCTTCTATACCAGGTTTTAGATTAATAAATTCGCCGGGTCGTCGTCCATTAAATTTTCAAATTTGATTTCGGGCATAAAAGTAAATTTCATCTTAATACTTTCCAAATAAAAAATAATTTTTTAAATTTATTTGTCATCAGTGAGTGCCTAAAGTACTTAGAGTGCCTAATAACTCAAACCCGAACGCCAAACCAAAAGTAAATATTACATAGGTATATATGCGTTTTTAAAAAATATATTAGCTCAAAAGAGTGGTTTTTCTCCTTTTTTATTCTTTTTTTCCTAAATTTGGACTCAATTTTATTAACTTTTAGATTAAATAGTGGGAATTTTAAAAGACAGACTTTCAAGTTACGATGCCCCGCAAAAAGCCATGCAAGCTGGCATCTATCCCTATTTCAGGGAAATAGAATCTGAACAGGATACAGAAGTACTTATTGACGGTAAAAAGGTTTTGATGTTCGGATCGAACAGCTACCTTGGACTTACCAATCATCCGAAAGTTAAGGAGGCTGCAAAAGCCGCAATTGACAAGTATGGTACCGGTTGTGCCGGTTCAAGGTTTCTGAACGGAACTCTCGACATCCATACCAAACTGGAAAACAAATTAGCACGTCTGGTGAATAAAGATGCTGCTCTTTGCTACAGTACCGGATTCCAGGTAAACCTCGGAGTAGTATCTATACTTGCCGGGCGTCACGACTATCTCCTTCTCGATGAACTTGATCATGCCTCGATAATCGAAGGCAGCAGACTTTCTTTTTCGAAAGTGCTTAAGTTTGCCCATAACGATATGGATGCACTTGAAAGCAAATTGAAGGTATGCCATAAAGACCGCATCAAACTTATAGTTGTTGATGGTATTTTTTCGATGGAAGGTGACATTATTAAATTACCTGAATTAGTCAGGCTTGCTGAAAAATATAAGGCATCAGTGATGGTTGACGATGCTCATTCCCTGGGTGTTCTCGGGAAAAATGGTTCAGGTACTGCTTCGCATTTCGGACTTACTGATAAAGTCGATCTCATAATGGGTACATTTTCGAAATCATTCGCATCACTTGGAGGCTTTATTGCTGCTGATAAAGAGGTGATCAATTTCATAAAACATAATTCAAGATCCCTGATTTTCAGCGCCAGTATGACTCCTGCTTCCGCTGCTACTGTTCTTGCCTCAATTGAAATAATGGAAAATGAACCTGAAAGGATTAAACATCTATGGGACATGACCGCTTTAGCTCTTAAAGGTTTTAAATCAGCAGGCTTTGACACAGGAAAATCTGAAACACCGATCATTCCTCTTTTCATCCGTGATGATATTAAATCTTTACAACTAACCCAGATACTGCTTGCAGATGGTGTTTTTGTGAATCCTGTGGTATCGCCTGCTGTTCCAAAAGAGGATTGCCTGATCAGATATTCTCTTATGGCTACACATACTAAAGTACAGGTAGAAACATCAATTGAAAAAATAACCAAAGCAGCAAAGTCGCTGGGTATTTTAGGTTAAAATTACTTCGGAAAAAATATATTTTTTGTTACACAAAGTGACACAGA
>JBAWXY010000140.1:0-6964 GCA_037143835.1 Bacteroidota bacterium | reverse complement strand
GACAATACACAATGGATTAACTATTCTCTTGAGGTAAATCCCGCTGAACCTTTCGCATCAATCTCAGTAGAGATCGCTTCCGGCAATATTCCAAACGGAATTGAACTCTATATACAGGCCGGCTATTATACTGGATCAGGCCGGGGCAAAACCGGTCGGCCAACGGGAAAGATCCGGATTGACCATATGCCCAAGGTTCTGATTAATGACATCGGGACAAGCTTTACGGGCCATGGAAGACATCAAGGCCATCAGCTGATCTTGTCGATAGTGATTACCGATTTTGCCCTCCTACAACCCGGTGAATACACCTTGTATATTCAGTACACCCTTAAACAGTAACCTTTCTGACCATGGCAGGGCATCAAACCCCAAGGCAAAAGATGATCGGCGTAATGTACCTGGTATTGACGGCACTATTGGCATTGAACGTTTCAAAGGACGTACTTAACGCATTTTCCGTAGTGAATGAAAGTATACTGCTGACCAATGAAAATTTTGCGCGGAAACTCAAGGGCACCTATACGAACTTTGAGAAAGATTACTATCTGAATCAGATTGAAGTCGGGCCATTCTGGAACAAGGCGAAAGAGGCTAAGCTATTATCAGCGAAAATGATTGAATATATTGAGAACCTGCGTGATGAACTAATCTCAAAAACCGAACGGATCCCTTTGGATTCTGCCCGAAAAATACCTCTGTTGAAGCTGCAAAAAAAGGACGATTACACGAGTCCAACCAACTTCCTGATAGGAAGTCCAGAGGACAGATCACATGGAAGATCCGGGGAGTTAAAGAAAAAAATCATAGAATACCGGGAGAATATGCTTAATCTGATCGATCCGAAATATCGGGATCAAATGAAACTCGGTCTGGAAACAGAGGGTGAATATTTCGATGCTTCAGGCCAAAAGCAAGTTTGGGAAATTCACTATTTCTATGATATCCCCCTGGCTGCTGACATCCCGATCCTGAACAAGTTCATTACAGAGGTATATAATGCCGAACTGGAAGTTGTTAATGGCCTGCTCTATGAAATCAGTGCCGACGATTTCAAGTATGACAGGATAGAAGCCAAGGTTTTACCAAAAACCAATTACCTGTTTACCGGCGACAAGTATGAAGCAGAAGTGATCGTTGCTGCCTACGATAACAGTCAGAGTCCCAACGTTTACCTTATGCGAGGGGTAGATTCATTGCCGGTTTCATGGAAGGATCAGGCAACCCTTATCTCCAGCCGGAATGGCCGGATAAATTTAAGTTTTCCGGCTCTTTCGGCAGGGCAGGAAAAATATGCTGGCTTCGTGATTGTGCGAAACAATTCCGGTAATGAAAACACATACCACTTCTCAAGCGAATACGTTGTAGCTCAACCATCCCTCACTGTTTCAGCCACCAACATGAATGTCCTTTATATGGGAGTGAATAATCCATTATCCTTATCTGTATCAGGAGTTCCAGGTGAGAACATTTACCCAACTATTTCCTGTGGCACGCTGAAGCCGAATCCGGGTAAAGACGGATGGATAGCAACAGTACCGGTTGGCTGCAAGCAAGCGACAATAGAGGTTTCAATCAGGATAAACGGGACAATGAAACGGATGGGATCGGAAAACTTCAGAGTGAAAAAACTTCCCGATCCGATTCCATATATTGCTAACAAAAAGGAAGGCTTTGTCAGCCGGGACATCCTTATCGCAGCCGGAAATATCATACCTAGGATGCCGGATGATTTTGAATTCGATTATTCATTCCAGATCATTTCATTCAAGATGACCATGCAAAGGGGCTTTAATGTAAATCATTATGACTCCCAAAGCAGCAAACTGACAGAAGAAATGATCAAACAGATAAGGAATACTAACCGAGGTCAGGGTATTATTTTTGAAGAGATCGTTGCTCGTGGTCCCGATGGAGCCGACCGGATCCTTTCACCACTCATCATTACCATTAACTGATCGGAAGATCTACAGTCCAAAAATATTACTCTTTGAATTAACAAAAACGGCCCTGACTATCATCCGTTCATTAACATCACATTGAAAAGAGAGGAAAAGATTTCATCATTTTAATCACTTTTTCCCCTACCCTGGCAATAACGGCTTCATTTTCAATATTTGATATAACTTCATCAATAAGTTCAACAATTTCCCCAATATGTTCTTCTTTCAGCCCCCTGGTTGTAATTGCCGGTGTACCAACCCTTAATCCGGAAGTAAGGAACGGAGAGCGGCTATCAAACGGCACCATATTCTTATTTACTGTGATATGGGAAAGCACCAGGGTGTTTTCAACCTTTTTTCCTGATATTCCGGGAAATTTTGTTCTGAGATCAATTAACATCAGGTGGTTGTCAGTTCCATCAGAAATAACTTTATAACCTTTATCCATAAAGGCTTTTGCCATCACAGATGCATTCTTCTTTACTCTTGTCTGATATTCCCTGAATTTTGGATCGAGTGCTTCCCTGAATGAGACTGCTTTGGATGCTATAACATGCTCAAGAGGTCCACCCTGGATTCCCGGAAAAACGGCTGAGTTCAACAGCGAGGACATCATTCTTACCTCGCCCTTTGGGGTGGTAATACCCCATGGATTGACAAAATCCTTACCCATAAGAATGATTCCGCCTCTTGGTCCGCGAAGGGTCTTATGAGTTGTTGAAGTTACAATATGAGCATATTTGAGTGGATTCTTAAGAAGCCCTGCAGCTATTAATCCTGCCGGATGTGCCATATCAACCATTAAAATTGCTCCGATCATGTCCGCGATCTTTCTCATTCTTTCATAATCCCATTCGCGCGAATATGCCGACGCCCCTCCTATTATCATCTTTGGTTTCTCTTTCAAGGCAATCTCTTCCATCATATCATAATCTACTAAACCGGTTTCCTCCCTGACGCTGTAAGCAACCGGCTTATAAAACAGACCCGAAGAGTTAACAGGAGAACCGTGAGAAAGATGTCCGCCATGTGCCAGATTCAATCCCATGAATGTATCTCCGGGTTTAAGCACAGCCAAAAATACCGCCATGTTTGCCTGTGCTCCCGAATGAGGTTGCACATTAGTATATTCAGCATCAAACAGTTGCTTCAGCCGGTCGATAGCAATCTGCTCTGATTGGTCAACAATCTCGCACCCACCGTAATAACGGTTACCGGGATAACCTTCAGCATATTTATTTGTCATTACCGACCCCATTGCTTCAAGCACCTGTGGACTGACAAAATTTTCTGAAGCAATTAACTCAATTCCATTTATCTGGCGCAAACGCTCTTTTTCAATAAGATCAAAAATCAATGTATCTCTTTGCATGGTATATAATTTTTATGTATACTAACTTAACATGATCAATATCAACAAGCCTGTAATGAAAAATCTTTCTGAAAAACCGATTCCTGAACATAATTATGCAAATATAAAAACAATACTAAACCTTCACTGATTTTTATTTAAGTTTGTCTCGAGGTAAATCTTACTAACATCTGCTTACCCATCGGTAAAAAATTGATACTTCAGATATGATAAAATACGACAGATTCTGCCTTGATAACGGGTTAAGGGTTCTGGTACACGAAGATAAATCTACTCCACTCGTTGCAATGAATATTCTGTACGATGTCGGTTCAAGGGATGAAGATCCCGGTATGACAGGACTGGCTCACCTCTTTGAACATCTTATGTTCGGAGGTTCTGTGAATATCCCTGAATATGATATGCCTCTGCAAATGGTGGGTGGTGAGAATAATGCATTCACCAGCAATGATATAACCAATTATTATCTTACTGTTCCTTCAGCAAACATTGAAACCGGATTCTGGCTCGAATCGGACAGAATGCTGGAACTCGACTTTTCACAGAAAAATCTGGATACGCAGAAAAATGTGGTAATTGAAGAATTCAACCAACGATATCTGAACCAGCCTTATGGCGATGCAATACTAAAACTAAGACCACTGGCATATAAAGTTCATCCATACCGCTGGCCTACCATCGGAATGGATATCTCTCACATTGAGAATACTGATCTTGAACAGATCAAAAAGTTCTTCTTTTCACATTATGCCCCTGATAATGCAATACTTGCCCTCACAGGAAATATTTCTTATGATCTTGCCTTCAGACTTACTCAGAAATGGTTTGGCCCCATTGAAAAGAGAGAAGTAAAATCGAGAAAACTGCCTGTTGAACCTGTCCAGAATGAAGAAAGAATCCTTTCGATTGAAAAAGATGTCCCCTCAACAGCTCTGTATAAAGTATGGCACATCGGCCCCAGGGACAATATGGATTTTCATACTCTCGATCTGATCACTGACCTCCTGGCCGGCGGAGAATCAGGCAGATTACATACAAAACTGGTAAGGGAAAAGAAATTGTTCAGCGAAATAAATGCTTATTTAACTTCAGATATTGATCCCGGACTTATTATTGTCCAGGGTAAATTAATGAAAGACATTGATATTCAGCATGCTGAAGAAGCTGTAAATGAAGTAATTAAAGGCTTGCTAAACAGTAATGGAATCAAGGATGAAATGGAAAAAGTGAAGAATAAATTTGAATCTTCAACGGTCTTTTCCTATACCAATATACTGAACAAAGCCGTTAACCTTTCATTTTATGAACTGCTTGGAAATCCTGAACTAATTAACCAGGAAGTTGATGCATACAGGAAGGTAAGCCAGGAAATGGTGATTGAAGCAGCCAGGAGATACTTTGTTCCTTCAAACTGCAGTACATTATATTACAAATCAACCCGAAAAGATTAATAATGAATAGTCTGCAAAGAATACAGCCACCGGTTTTCCCGGTTGAGAAGGTAATTATTCCTGAAGCAATATCATTCAGCCTGAATAATGGAGTACCGGTATATCTGATTGAAGCCGGTACAGAAGATATAATGCGTCTTGAATTTACTTTCAGGGCAGGTCAGGTAAAGGAATATCTGCCGCTCCTCGCATCGACAACCAATATGATGCTTTCAGAAGGATCGCAGAATTACAGTTCTGAAGAACTCAACAGGTTACTCGATTATTACGGAGCATTCCTTAATTTGTCCGCTGAAAAGGATCGTGCCGGAATTGTTGTCTTTTTCCTGAGTAAACATATTGAAAAAGTTCTGGAGCTAAGCCGTGAGATACTGCTTCGTCCGGTTTTTCCTGAAGCAGAGCTCAACTCACTCATGAAAAAACGGCTTCGCTGGTACATGGTTAACAGGGAAAAAGTTCAGAATCTTGCAATAGATCAGTTTTTTGAATCTGTTTTTGGGAAGCATCACCCTTATGGACATCAGGTAGTTGAACAGGATTTTGACAGAATGATTCCGGCCATACTTACAGATTTTCACTCAAAGTATTATACTCCTGATAATATGGCAGTTATAATATCGGGTAAAATACACAAAAAGACAACTGAGCTTCTTAATTATTACTTTGGTGATATTACTTCAAAGAAAATTTATACTGAAGATTCTGAGAGTGTTCTGAAAGGAGAAAAGAGAAAAAAAGTTCATATTAATAAGACAGGAACAGTTCAAACTGCGATCAGGATAGGCTCTTCAACAATTAACAAACGGCATCCGGATTATCCCGGACTGAAAATTCTTGATTCAGTTATAGGTGGATATTTTGGTTCGCGGTTAATGAAAAACATACGGGAAGAAAAAGGATACACTTACGGGATAGGCTCAGCTGTTTCTTCTCTTGATCTTACCGGTTACAAAGTGATTTCTACGGAAGTGAGTCATAATAACTGTCAAAAAACTATCGATGAAATTTATAAGGAGATAAGGCTTCTGCAGAGTGTTCCGGTAAAAAAAGAAGAGATGGCAGTTGTACGAAATTATATGTCCGGCGAAATGGTGAGAATGTTCGACGGACCTTTTGCACTTGCGGAGAGCTTCAAATCGGTATGGGAGTTCGGACTCGATAATAGTTATTACTACAGACTTGCTGATAAAATAAAAACAATTGATCCTGATGAAATAATTGACCTGGCACGGACGTATTACAGTATTGATGAACTTTATGAAATTACGGTTGGTGTAAAATGAAAAAAAGGCTTTTATATATTTTCGTTGCCATATTTTGTTTTTGGTCATATAACGTTTATTCACAGATTAATTGTACCGTTCCTTTACCTCCAGTTCTTACATCTGTTTCGGTACAATATGAAAAAGGTATTACAGAATTAAAATGGACATTGAGTCCTGATAAAAATATTGCTGCTTACATAGTGTATTTATACAGTGATGATAATGGAAATCGGGGAGATTCAATTACAACTTTGTGGGACTCAACAGCAACAAGTTATAAATATTTCAGTACAGCATATAAATACTTTAGTACATCATTTGTTGTTGCTGCATACAGATCGCCTAAGATACCTGGAAAGGAAGGATGTTACAGCCCATTTTCAAATCCACTTAGTACAATATTTGCAAAAGCATCTATTGACACTTGTAACAAAAAGATTGTTGTATCATGGAATAAATATCTTTCCATACCAACAAAAGTTATAGACTATTCGATATTAGTGTCTGTCAATGAAGGCAACTTCACTGATGCGGCAAATCCAGGTCCTGATAAGACTAGCGATACCTTAAATGGTTTTACAACTGATGCAAAATATTGTTTTATTGTCAGGGCAAATCTGGAAGGAGGAACATTTTCCACTTCAAACAAAGCTTGTGCTTCGCTCAAAATTTGTTCAGCCCCTCCAGTGATAATTATAGACACGACAGATGTAATTATAGTCCCTCCAGAGATAATTACTGTCCCTAATGTTTTCACACCCAATAACGATGAGGTAAATGATCTTTTCAAACCTGTGCTATCTTTCATACCCAAGGATTACCATCTTATTATAAGCAACAGGCGTAGCAATATTCTGTTTGAAACAAGAGATTATGATGAAGAATGGGATGGTTCTCAAAACGGAAAACCTCAACCACAGGGAGTCTATTTGT
>JBAWXY010000139.1:0-7008 GCA_037143835.1 Bacteroidota bacterium | reverse complement strand
GGATTAAGTTTACCATCTGTTCCAACCAACAAATCATTTGCAATATTATAACTATTATATCCACCTAATTTATTAACAAGACCACTAGAAGTGTTTCCACTGGCTAAGGCAGCTGCAGCTTCAGGGGTATATTTACTGGCGTTGACAAGTGCATTGCGCCATCCTTCCCACATAAGCTCATAATACTCTTTCGGGGCGATTCTGTCGTACTCAGGAATAGCACGACTAACACTACCCAGGGTTGATTTGAAATTGATAGTAGATTTACCCGGAGTACCTTTTTTTGTAGTAATAATAATTACCCCGTTAGCGCCGCGCGCACCATATAAAGCAGCGGAGGTGGCATCCTTCAAAACCGAAATAGATTCAATATCGTTTGTGTTGATAGAGTTCAGACTGCCATCAAAGGGTGCACCATCCACTACATACAAAGGTGAACTTGAAGCATTGACTGATCCGATACCTCGTATCCGGATATTGGCACTTGAACCTGGTTGTCCGGTACCTCCGGTAACCTGAACGCCTGCAGCTACTCCCTCAAGAGCTTTTGCGGCGGAAGCTGTTTGTATCTTTACAATTTTATCAGCTTTTACCATATCGGCTGAGCCTGTAAAAGATGATTTTGTCGCAGTTCCATAGGCTATAACAACAACTTCGTCAATAGCAATCAATTCTGCAGTCAAATTAACATCAATCTTTGTTCTTCCTTCTATTGTAACTTCCTGGGTTTTATACCCAATAAAACTAAACACAAGTGTTTGGACATTTGTGGGTATTGAAATTACATATTTTCCATCAGCACCCGTAATCATACCAAGTGTAGTTCCTTTAACAGTAACTGACACCCCTGGTAATGCAAGACCGTCTTCGGAACTGGTCACAGTTCCGGTAATTTGCACTGTCTGGGCCATAACAAGAGAACCTGTCAGGAGAAACAGTGAAAAAAACATAAGGATTTTTTTCATACAATCTGGTTTAGGTTTATAGATAAATAATCAATCCACTAATATATTTATTTATTTCTTATAACAATAATCAGGATTAAGATTTTTAAACTTCAAATTAAAAATACTTACTGATTTCTGATATTTGCATTAATTATATTAAGAATTATTTCTTCTGCAGCAACAGCTTTCGTTTCCAAATCCTCACCTCTGGCAATTATCGTGTTTGCAAAATCTTTATCCTGAAGTCCGGAGGCATTGATCTTAACATTTAAGAAAGCTCCTTTAATGCACGATCGGAGAGCCAGCGCCCCTACTCCGGCATCTGTTATTGAATTTGGATTCCCTTTTTCGACCATTTCCAAAATTAATTCGAAACCTGAAAATGCGGTTTCCATTACTTTAAAAGGAACCAGGGTTGCATTTTTGGTAGCCTCCTGGATAGCCACATTCCTTACCTGTTTTTCTTCTTCAGATTTTTTCGGAAGTGCAAAAGCTTCTATTATCCTGTTGAATGCAGCAGTATCTTCATCAACAAGTTGCAAAAGATTGTTTTGAATTGCTTTTCCCTTTTCAGCCAAATCTGAAAACTCCTTCCACCGGTCATCCCATCCCCTCTTGTGACTCGAAAGGTTGGCAACCATAGTACCAAGAGCGATACCAAGCGCTCCCATATACGCTGAGACAGAGCCTCCTCCCGGGGCAGGTGACTCTGATGCAGTTTCGTCCATGAATGCTTTAAGATTCATGTCAATTAGTCTTTGTTCACTCTTTTCAGCCATAGCATATTCAATTATCTTCTCTTCAGGTTTAAACTGATGAATGTCATTTAGTCCCATCGATTTGATGGCAATCTTTATAAGTTCGTCATCGGATACGCCACTTGAACGCTCCTGTTTGTTAAGAAAATATCGTCCTGCATCAAGAAGAGACTTAAGCGGAATAAGGCCGACAAGTTCAGATCCTGTTACTCTCACTCCTCTGGCATCAGCCATGCGGCATACTTCATCGAAAGCAATATGAACGGGTGTTACAGAAATATTTGTAAGATTCATTGATATCTGAGAAATACCGTATTCCTCAATATACCAGCCAATTGCTTTCACCGATTTCAGAGAACCAGGGATCATTACCTTTTCACCATTTTCATCCTTAATAATCTTCCCGGTAACAGGATCTCCTTCTCTTTCAGGTCTCCCCTTCTCTCGTACATCATAGGCAATTGCATTGGCACGCCTGGTTGAAGTGGTATTAAGATTCACATTAAATGCAACAAGAAAATCCCTGGCACCAACCGCTGTTGCGCCCGCTTGTTCATTGAAAACGGCAGGCCCGAAGTCGGGTTTCCAGGCAGGATCAGAAAGCTTCTTCCTTAGTCCTTCGTACTCGCCTGATCTGCAGTTTGCAAGATTTCTTCTTTCCTCTTTCCAGGCAGCATTTTCATAACAATAAACCGGTATTCCCAATTCATTTCCAATCCTTTCAGCAACTTTCCGTGCATACAAAACAGTCTCCTCCATGGTGATTCCTGAAACGGGGACAAACGGGCAAACGTCTGTGGCACCCATGCGGGGATGCTCACCATGATGTTTCGACATATCAATTACTTCAGAAGCTTTTTTAACTGAAAGAAAGGCGGCTTCAGAAACTGCTTCGGGACTACCGACAAAGGTAACGACTGTCCTGTTAGTGTCTTTACCGGGGTCAACATCAAGCAATTTCACACCTTTAACCGATTCAATGACATCGGTTATCTGCCTGATTATCCTCATATCCCTGCCTTCGCTGAAATTCGGAACACATTCTATTATCTTCTTCTCCATGTTTCAACTAGAATATTTTGATTTCCCTCTGTGGCTCTCTGTGTCTTCTCTGTGGCTCTCTGTGTAACAAAAAAAAGAACTAACACAGAGATACACAGAGGAATCACAGAGTTACACGGAGAATTTTTTTAAGTTCTTTTAGTTTTAAATTATTTAATAATTTCCCCTTTAAGTATTACAGTATCAATCAGATCGCTGCCAAAAGCATAAGGCATAAATTCATACGACGGTATCTCTTTAGTAATAAATACATTAGCCACCTTGCCTCTTGCTATTGATCCATGTGTACCGGACAATCCCATTGCATAAGCTGAGTTAATTGTAACGGCGTTTATTACCTCTTCAGGAAGCATTCTGAGCTTAATACAGCCTAACGACATGATCAGCTTCATGTTACCTGAGGGTGATGAACCCGGGTTATAATCCGAAGCGAGAGCAATTGGTAAACCTGCATTAATCATTTTCCTCACCGGCGGATCGGGCATTCCAAGGAAAAATGCCGATCCGGGAAGAAGGGTAGCCATCGTTTCCGACCCCAGAAGTGCTTGTATTTCTTCATCACCGGTACATTCCAAATGATCGACTGACAGAGCATTGTATTTAACCCCGGTCTGTATACCTCCTGAATAATCAAGCTCATTTGCATGAAGTTTCGCGGTAAGACCATATTTCATTCCAGCCATTAATATCCTTTCGGTATCCTCCACAGTGAAAAAGCCCTGGTCGCAAAAAACATCAATATAATCGGCCAGCTCCTCTGAAGCTATGACCGGGATCATTTCATTTATAACAGTATCAACGTATTTTTCCTGCCTGTTTTTATACTCCTCAGGGACTGCATGAGCTCCCAGAAAAGTTGCTTTAACTTCGATCGGACAGGTATCTTTAATTTTTCTGATTACCCTCAGTATTTTAAGCTCATCGTCAAGATTGAGGCCATAGCCGCTTTTTATCTCGACTGCTCCGGTACCCTGACTTATTATTTCATTAACACGTGTCATCGATTGATTAAATAGCTCATCTTCTGACGTTTCATGAAGTTTCTTTGCTGAATTAAGTATTCCGCCTCCTCTTTTTGCGATCTCTGCGTACGATAATCCGCGAATTTTGTCGGTATATTCGATCTCGCGACTACTGGCATAAACAAGGTGTGTATGTGAATCACAAAAAGACGGAAAAACAAGTCTGCCGGCAGCATCGATTATTTTGACCCTGGAATTTTCAGTCAAAATTTTACCGGTACTAAGGTCCTCCATTTTTCCAAAATCACTGATCAGACCATCACTGATATATAGAAACGCATCACTTACGGTGTTGAGCTCAGACATTTCATTACCGCACACCTTTAATTTAGGTACAACCTCAATCTGAACAAGACACTTTATATTTTTAATAAGTAAACCTGTAAGCATTTAATCGTATTATTAAGGCCCTAAGGTAGCAAATATTAAAAAAAGGGGCCGGTATTTCCATTTTTCTTTATCTTTAACGCTATGAACCAAAACTATAACCTATGAAAAAGATTTTTACATTTTTTCTTATATCAATGCTGGTACTATCGGTATCTGCACAAGAAAAAAAGGTAAAAACCGGATGGAAGTTCGGTGGTGCTTTGCCGGCAATTACCTTTGACTCCGACCTCGGATTTCAGTACGGAGCTCTTGTTGAGTTTTTTAATTATGGCGATGGCAGCAAATATCCTGATTGGTTTGATCACACTTATACTGAAGTATCTCGTTTTACAAAAGGAAGCGCCACTTACAGGTTTATGTATGAATCAAATCACCTCATCCCCGGAGTACAAATGACAAGTGATCTCAGCTATCTTCCCGACCAGGCAAGTCATTTTTACGGATTTAACGGCTATGAATCTGTTTTTAATAAAGACTGGATGGATGAGGAATCAACTACCTATAGGACAAGAATGTTCTATCGGTTTGAAAGGAACCAGTTCAGATTTAAGAACGATTTCCAGGGAATACTTTCTGGTGATCATTTAAAATGGAGCGCTGGTTTTGCATTCCAGAATTTTAAAAACAGCTCTGTCAACATTGATAAACTTAACAAAGGAAAAGATGTTAAATTACCTTCTGTTACTGCCGAGCCTGGTCTTTTTGAGCGATATCAGAAAATGAAATTGATTCCAGATGACGAAGCCAATGGAGGCTGGGTTAATACAATCAAAGCTGGTTTTATTTGGGATAGCCGCGATAACAAACCCAATCCGATGAAGGGTCTCTGGGCAGAAATCGGAGTAGAAGCCGCTCCCTCATTTCTTGGAAACAACTGGAGTTTCTCAAAATTATATATCACACATCGCCAGTATTTTACTTTAATTGAGAACGATCTTTCTTTTGTTTACCGTTTAGGATATCAGACTACGATTTCAGGACATACTCCTTTCTTTTATCAATCACAGGTAATTACATCAAGGCTTACAGGCTCATCATCTGAAGGACTTGGCGGTGCAAGTACCTTAAGGGGAGTTCTGAGGAACAGAGTTCTGGGCGATGCCTTTTTCATGGGGAATATTGAGCTTCGATGGAAACCTGTATATTTCAAATTTTTAAAGCAGGACTGTTATCTTGGACTTAACGGATTTTATGATTTCGGCAAGGTGACGAAGAATATCGAACTACCAAATAATCTTGAAACTACCTTTAATGCTTTATATAATCTTCCCTTAGTCCCAGGGGAAAATTTCTCTGATTACTTTAAACCCGGAACTGAAAAGTTCCATCAGAGTGCTGGTGTAAGTATTATGCTGGTTATGAATCAGAACTTTGTAATTGCAATTGATATCGGGAAAGCCTTTAATGAGCAGGATGGCAATATCGGATTCTCAATCGGATTGAATTACTTGTTTTAGGCAACTGTCAAAATCCCTTTAGAAAATAAGCCAATCCAACGCCGAAGTAATTGCCTAATATATAACCGATTATTCCACCGGTTATACCGGTAATAATAACATCCTTATTCTTTAAGGCATTTGCCACCAGGGGGACAAATGGCGGAGAGAATATAAATGCTGTTGCAGTAATCAGAAAATTATCAGCATCAACCCTGAATATTTTTGCCAGCATAAGGTGAAGAAAAAGAGATCCGAAATAGCACCATGAAATAAATAGTATAAGGTTAAGCATCCCGATACCAAACATAGATTTAAGATTAGCCATAGAGGCTATTGTAAGAGAGAAGACCAGTATCAGATACATTCCAAGCTGAAATGTTTTTTCAATTCTGTTTACCGGCTTTATCATGGATGCAAGAATAGCAAGAGTTGTTATTGAAAGGATAACCACTACCATTTGAGGAAGCATCGGTAAAACCATACTTAAGCCTCCTGCAAATGCAAATATAATTATCGAAATCCCAAGGGCTTTAAGCAGGGGTAACATAGTCCGTTTATTAAGCATTCCCGAGAAGTCATCAAGGCTTTCAGTCTCTTTTGCTAACTCACTTGCTTCAACGGAGATCCCTTTTTCCTCAGTAAATTTTGGAAGGATGAACCTGAATATCCGGGGCGCTACCGTGATAAAGAATAATACGAGTCCGGCACCAATGATCATATCATACGTACTGACGATTACAAAAAGATTAGGGTCGACATTAAGTGCCATTTTTATTGCCACAAAGTTAGGTGTTCCCCCGGTATAAATACCTTCGAACATTCCGGCAAGTTTCCAGCTATCGGGTATCGAATCCTTCCAGATAAAAAAACCTGCAGTTACCATAACAAGCCCGGCAACCAGTGCGAGCGCTACTGAAATAAAACCTTTTTTCGCATACTTAAGCCATCTTTTAAGGTTTAAAGAGAAAAGCAAAAGAGGGAATGCCAGTGGCACTACAATCGATGGAATCAGATCCTGAACAGATGCGATCTGGTTTACGAATTTATCCTCAATAGGTATAACTCCCTCACTTATAAGTTTTTCCAATTCAGCGCCCGGAAGAGCAGCACGACCCTGGAGAGAAAGTTTAAATTGATCACTCCCCTCCGGAAAAATTCCCGAACTGCCCAGTAAAAGTCCGAAACCGTAAGCTAGAACAATGGTTCCAATCTTTTGGAGCAGTGACCACTTTTTGCACATGTAAATGATTACCAGCGGAAAGGTGAAATAAAAAAGGACAAGGAGTATTATTTTTATCATAGTGCTCAGGTTTATGTTCCGATCAAATATAAAAAAAGCGACTCACCTTAATGGCAAGTCGCTTGAAAAATAGGTGTTTATACTTATTTA